>QMMV01000008.1 GCA_003647435.1 Deltaproteobacteria bacterium
CGTTCCTGTTCGCTCTTGCTCTCACCTGCGAATTCGAGGGGCAAATACCCCACCAGGAATCTCGGGTCTTCGTCTGGAATATCCTGGCTCTTGGCGGGCCAGATTTGTGCGTTGTGATGACCTGCCAGACGGGCGTCGAGCATTTCCTTGATCTTTCCTCGGACCGGTCCGTTTGTCTTCGCCTGGGCATCTTCTCTGGCTACGCTTTGTTCGGCATCCTCGATCAACTTGGTGACGTTCGGGTCCTTTTTGAAGCAGTAGCGCACGCCGTCGTAATGGAGGTACAGGCAGGAGGTGCGAAGTTCTGAAAGCACCGCGGTCGCGGTTATATTGTCAAGATCGGGACCGACACACGCAGCAAGGAGTTCACTCTCCGTGACTCCCGGTGGAAGCGTTTCGTCATCACCTGAGCCCCCTGCCTGCGCCGCACGCGCCTGCCTGTGCGTTGCACGCAGACAGGTCGCGGCAGACAGGTCGCGCCTGAGTCCACCAAACGAGTAAAGGAGGATAGACGTGGCGATGCGTGTAGCCGGTTTAACACTGGCAAGCGCCGGCGTCTCTCTTGCCATCCTCTCATCGATTCGTTTGGCTCGGGCATTGGGCCCGTCAATATCAGATGTGATGACTGGGTCGTAGTCGTTCTGGACGCCGAGCTCTTTGAGCATCTTGACGCGGACATCCACATCCCGCAGAGGAACATCCCCGGTGCCCAGAAGCGGCTGAGCACCGCCGTTCTTCTTCAAGGAATGCAGACAGGAGGCCAGGAATCGAAGCGCCCCGCGGGTCCTCTGGAAAGCGTCTACTGCAGTCCATCGCTCGCGCATGATATCAATGAGAGCGGGATGGAATGGGTAAGCTGACCGCATGCGGTCGCGGAACAATCTACCTTCCTCTTCAGCCTGCTGCCGCTCTGCGGGTGTTTCCGCATGCGCCCGTTGCATGCCTGTCACTACTTCCTGAAACGCCGTGGCTACCTCACTCGCAGCAGACGGATCAGGTGAGGCACCAAGGAGACGACGCTGAAGAATCGGGAGGATTTCGTCTCCGGTCACAGGCTCACGCAATTGGTCCACGCGCGCCGCAAGCTTGTCGATTTCGGCAAGCAGTCCCACGTTACCGAGGGCTTCCCGTGCGCTCCACGTGAGGGAATACACGAGCGCCGCCTTCTCGCTTCCCGCCGCCTCTACGGTCAGGTTCTGGAAGAAATCCTTGGCCTGTCGCTGGAGCGTAGAGTCCAGGACGCTGACTGCCGCTGCCCGCTCCATGTACTTGAGTACTTCATCCAATAGCAAGAGAACAGGTCGCCCCCCGGCTCCCTTGGTAATGAGTTCGCGGATTACGTCTCCGCCAGGAGCCACGCGATCCTTGTCATGATCCGCCACAATGGGAAATGCCTGCTCCGGATCGATCTGCCAGGCAACCCATCCCCACATAGTCTGGATGGTCCGGCCGTTTTCGAGGGTTTTGCCGTTGCGGGCGTCGAACTTCTCTCCGTCGAAGACAGCCACCGCCACATCCGTGGGACAGGCTGCCAGCCTGTCAAGCAATTCCTTGGATTCAGGCAACGATCTCAGTGCACTCGGATTGCGTGCTGCGTGCAGAAGCGAGGCCAGAGTGTGCGACTTGCCTCCGCCGAAGGGCGTGCGAAGCTTCAGTACCCGGTTGTAGCCCGACTTGCCAGCCAACGATGCCAGGACCTCTTCGAGGAGCCTTTGGAGATCAGCCGTGAGATAGGTGGCACGGAAAAAGGCCTCTGGATCGCGGTTCACAACAGGGACGTTTGGATCTCCCGCCTGCCTGTGCGGGCCCGCACGCAGACAGGCGGCAATGGCACCGAGATCAATGGCAAACACCGCCTCGGTGAGCGCCCCCGCTTCCACGTCGGGGTGGAGCTTTACTAGGTCTGTCCATGGACGAAGGGTATGTGTACTCATTCGTATACCTCTTATTTGAGTTTCTTCTGCTCCGGATCAGAAGCCCAGATCGTCAATAGCAACTCGGCATCGTCGATCAGCCTGTATTCAGGTTTACGACCGCTCAGCTTCAAGCTTTCTTCCAAAATGATTGGAACACCCTCTCCGCGTTTGTCCATCAAGAAATCCCTGTGGGGCGCATACATCTCTTCCCCTTCACCAACCGGACAGCGGGCGAGGAGACTGGTTATGGCCTCGTTTCGAACGGCTTGCCGGAATGGAAGGCTCTCTATCGTCATGGTGTTGACAATCGTTCCTGGCGAATAGATTTCAAGCCGGTCGGCAAACATCTTCAAGCGGATTTTCGACCCGTACACCGAGTAATCACGATGTGCTACCGCATTGACTACAGCTTCGAAAACCGCTTTCATGTCGAACTGAGGTAAGTCTCGTCGACCTTCGTTCTTAAACGCGGCAACCTTCATGTTCTTACGCACAAAGTGACAGGCATCCATGATCTGCCTGTCGAGCGGTCCGGTGATATCACCGGCGTCCAATTGATAGACCGTTTCCGGATCAGGAACCGCCGTTGTTCCGCGATAAGCAACGGCCTGAATAAAGGCATTGGGGAGCCACTTTCGCGCATCATAGCATGCAAACAAAACCCCTGTTACCGTGGGCCGGATAAAGCCATCTTCGTCCTGTCTGGCCATGGCGAGCTTCGTTAGCAGATCCTCGCGGCCATCACGGGAACGAGGCGATGCAAAGCGCTGCCAGAGTTCCGGGACCAGATCATCCAGGCTTGCATCAGCAACTATTTGCTCATCGAAACAGATCATGCGCGCCTGACTTCGTTGCTGGAATAATCTGGCCAGGTAATCCGGTCGCATGGCTCGCTTGGCGCTTCCGACACGGTGCATATACCCTCCCGGGCTCTGATGAACAAATAAACCCCGCCCCACGTCGATCCGGATGACCGGCACTCTATCACCGCCAACGGTTACCGGCAAGAAAAGGCGTTCGATGTGGGGGGTAAGAGGTGGTTCTATGGAATCCACACATAGCTCCCTCACAAAATTCTCAACAGCATCCAGCCGTTCAAGCGGTATTCCAATGATTTTGCGCGTCTTGTCATTAACGCCTAGTACGCACACCCCACCTTTCGTATTCGCAAAAGACGCCAACTCGTCTGCCAGGGAATTACGCCGGGGAGAGCTTATTCTTTTGCCGGAAAAACGTACTTCCTTAAGTTCAAGAAGAGCATCTTCCCCCAATCTAATCTTTTCGAGAAGTTCCGTAACAGTATCAAACACAGCATCACCTCTTGCCTAATGGAACATTTTACGCTGTCCTGTCTTTCTATCGATATCCGACAGCCTTTCTTCAATGAGGGCCCGCCAGTTGGCGATGAGTTTCTTGAGCGCCGCCTGCTCGCTTGCGGTGGTGGCAACGAGGCCTGCCCGCGCGCTGCGCGCAGGCGGGTATTCCGCTCCATCATCTTTCTTACCCGCCAAAGCGGTGCCGGCCAGGGCTTGCGCGACCAGACGCAGGCGTTCACGGTCGGGCCGGGCCTCGTCGAGGAAGCGGTTCAGGTTGCGGGGCTCATTCTCGATGAGCCATAGGATGCGGTGCAGCGCATCGATAAGCGGCGCAGGAGTGCCGCCTGCCTGCGCCGCGGAGCCGCGCGACGCGGCAGGCAGGTCGTCTGCCGGTAATCCGAGTTTTTCGTCATGTCCACGTTCCGTAAAATCCCGCAAGCGGTACTTGCCTTTCTTCTTTTCAACCAACGGATTACGTCCAGTTGTAAGGCCCTTCTGCCCGCCTGCCTGCGCCGCCTGCCTGTGCGTGTCCGCACGCAGACAGGTGCCTTGCGCGGCAGGCAGGTCCAGCTCCACGTTCTGGCCGTAAGTAAAAACGATGGCCTCGCCCGCGTCCATCTCCGTGGGACAGGCTTCCAGCCTGTCCCACAAATATCTTCTCCAGGAGTGTTTCCAGCACAACTCCCTCTACCTCGGCCAGGAATTTCTCGGCCGGGACCTCCTCGCCGTTGGCGTACTCAACGCGAGCGAACCGGGTAAAGGCCCGCAAACCCGCTCCAACTGCGGCGATGACCAGGTCCGCCCCCGTGATGCCCATCTTCCAGAGCGTGTCCACCCGCTCGCGGATGATATGGTCAAGCTCTGACTGAACCTCATCCTCGTAAGAGCCAGTTTCGTTTCCTTCACGTTTTCGAGCGACGAGGAAAATGCTGGAGGCAAGAGAAGCGGTATTTATCGCCAATAGGCGAGCGCTTCTTTCTGTATCTAGCGGCCATGCTTCTACTACCGTGAAACTTGCTTTACGGAGTGCGTCAACAAGTGTTGCCCAACCAAGCGTGGTCTTATGTGCGTATACAACAACTAACTGACCGTTTGCCTTGAGATTGTTCCAGGCCTGACGAAAAGATTCAAACATCATCTTTTCGTACGTGGAGTTGGCTTTCGTCATATTTCCTGCGTGACGTGAAGAGAGGGCTGTGGCCTCGGATTTTTTGGGTGTGAGTTCGGAAGATAAATGTTCAGGATAAACTCGTCCGAGACTGCGTTTCAACCATATGTAAAAGAAATCCGAGACATCCGCATACGGAACGTTGTCGTAGTAAGGGGGATCAGTTATTACGGCATCGAATTGGCGAAACTCGGAGGGCAATGCTGTTGAAGTACCTCTTTTCACATGCGCTGCGCGAGGTGATATGTCGATGCTTTCAATCGCATCCATCTGAGAATTCAGAATCGACTGGGCGTTCGATCCTGTGAAACCGAATGGACATAGTTCTGCAAAATCCCACATCATAGCCAACGCATGCCGGGCAAACGTATCAGCTACAGCCTCTGTTTGACTTATCCACCGGCAGAATGTGCTTCCGTAGTCAGCAATCTTGTCGACTAAACCGGCTAATAGAGTCGTCACAGCTTTCGATGCTATAGCATCGGTTGAATCATTCCATGGCTCTTGCTGTAGTACCTTACAAAACGTCATAAGACAAAGAAGTTGACGATCAGTGAATAGATCGCCAAACGTATCAATACCATGACGGGTAACGGCAGATAGACCTCGTGCATTGGGGGATGGCCGAAGGTCGTTTATTTTTTCATAGGGTTTTGTCAGGCCAGTCTGCTTACAGACTTCCTCAAGACGGACGCGAATGGCTTTTGCATCGGGGAGGAGCGTTTGAGGTATTTCGCAGGAAGATATATAGGTCTTGCGTTTGCTGTTGGGGTGGGTGCAAACAACTGCCATTAAGTCCATGCCAACAGATTTCTCTTTGCCTAGGCGCTGAACATATGTTGCATCAGCTACCGTTCCACAGAATGGACAGGTGGCATTGCCCCCTTTCGAACCTATAGACGGGTCAAAGCCAAGTCCCTTCTCCGTCATCGCCTCGACAACCTCGAAACGAACCTTCTTCTCGCCTTTTGGTGCGATTACTTTCAAAGCCACGTACCGGCCGGGGCTCTTCTTGCCGCCTTTCTTCTTGCAGAGCCAGGTCTGCTTGACCAGGGGCACCGTCGCACCGCAGGACGGGTTCTTGCACCGCACGGTCCGGGTCCAGAGGTAGGCCACGGGCACCAGATACCCGGGCGGAACCTCTTCCCATGAAGAATCAGGTGGCACAGGCATCTTGCCTGTGTTTTCATAGAAGCCAGTCCAGTTCTCCGGGGAATCTGCAAGCCCATTCTTAACAGGATTGTTGCGAATATAGTTCCATTTTTCATAAAATTCACCTTCATCCCTGACAATCCGATCAAAGGATTCATCCTGCCATACTGACCCTTTTCTATTCATAAAAACATTGATCTTGTTAGCGGTAAACGATTTGATGGAATGGAGAATCGAAGAAAGGGAATGCCACCGCCCTTTCTCTATTTCGCTGGGCTGCAGGAGCAGGTGAACATGATCCGGCATGACAACTACTGACCAGAGTTTGTATCGAATTTCGTCGAAATGACGACAGGCGTCGAGCACAATCGTTCTTGCCTCTGGCCCCAACTCTAATGCATTTGTCCGGAAGGTCACAAAATAGGTAGAACCGCCCATTTGCCAGTGAGGAAGATTCCTTCTGGTCTTGAAGAGGTTCTGTTCCACAGGCTGGAAGCCTGTGCCACCATGTTTCTTTGCTTCCGGGTCGGGGATAAGCGGGTACAGGTCCACGATCTCGGCCTTGACCTTCTTCAGCACCCAGTTGCCCCAGTAACGCACCTCCTCTGCCAAGCCGCCCCAGGTGGTTTCGCCTGGCTGCGCCAGCCCTTCAAGGCTGGCAGGCAGCCCTTTGTCGTTCTTCGGCCCTGCCTGCCGCAACGCAAGACGGCCTGCATCCCATTCGCGCTTAAGCCATTTGCGGCCAAATCCTGTTTTCAATTCTTGCTCACGTGCGACTGCCTCCTCACGTGTCTTGAATTCCTCCCAGTGAATCAATTCGATTGGCTTGTGGGTACTTGTCCATTCAACCTTTCCACTACAATGATCTTCATATCTTCGGACAAGGTTATCAGTTTGGCCAATATAGAAAGACTCGTCATTGCATCGAATTACATAGACCCAATAGCGTTGCGGCGCAGGCGGGCCGGTCATCCCGCGGGCGTTCGGGTCCGGCTTGCCGTACTTCTGCGGGTAGACGAGCGTGCATAGCTCGATGATGTGGGCCACCGGGTTGAGGTCCAGAGCGTATGCCTCGCAACCGAGCCGTAGCGCCTCCAGGGGGATCGCCCCTCCACCGGCGAACATGTCCAGCACCTTGGGGCGCGGGGCCCGGCCTTCTTCGATGTCCTTAACCGTGACCTTCTTGCTGGCCTGCCTGTGCGTGCCCGCACGCAGACAGGTCTCCCTGGTCAGCCGCTCGGCATGGGCTTCGAGGATATGCTTCTGCGCATCCTTGATTGCACGCTCAATGTCGGCCTTCTCTTCTGGTTTTGAATTGGTCGGATATCGGCAAAGGCGTTTGATAAACTTGGCTGCGTTTGCTCTCCCAAGAGATTTTCCGTTGCTGTGCAACCCGTTCTCCCTGCCTGCGCCGCGTTCCTCGTCGCGGCAGGCAGGCGGGATGAACCGCGATGCCGGCACGAGCGCGCCGTAGACCGCCGCCCGGCACGCCACGAGCGGCCGCCGCGCCCACCAGAGGTGCAGCGTCGAGATATGCCCCTTACGGACGGACTTCTCCCGCGACGCCTCGGCGCTAATCGCCTGAATCGGCAGGTAGTCCTCAATCAATCGACGGTCGTCGGTCATTCTCTAGTCTCTTTGGCTCGCAGGGCTTCAAGCCAGAAATAAAGATAATGAAGATGATTCCCAAAGCGGTAAGCACCTCTTCCACCATCCGGGTCAGGTCGAATGACATCCAATTTCCTCATTCGCCTAAGAAAATTATCAAGAACCTTTTTCTCTTCCGCGTTAAGGCGAGCAGGCAAATCAGAACGCTTGAATCGGATGTCGAATGGCATTGTGGCTATTTTGCGCAATATAGATCGATAACGTTCGCTACGTATTGCTTGATATACTTTAGGTTCCAAGTGTTTTCTCCCTACAATATCTGCAGCCGCGATTACACCATTAACAGCATCCTTCTCATCTATCTTATCGTCCTTATCTACCTTAAAGGTGGCATCCCCGATTTCATGAGCTAAAACTGGTAATCCCCCAGCAAACCTAGAAAGAAGAGAAAGGGCCTCTTGTTTCACGGAAACTCCCACTTGTGAAAAAGCCCTTTGGAAGAATTCCTCGGTTTCACCTTTTGACCATGTCTGTATTTCGACAACATCAAAAACCCTGGCCAATGACGGTTGAAGCGAAACCAAAGATTGCCGTCGTTCCTCAAGTCCGACGAGTAAAAGAAACAGAGGTAAAGGTTGCCGCGCAGTAGCAATTTCGTCCACAAGACTCTTGAGCCAGTTTGCGAATTCTATCGAAGAGGCCAGTCCGTTAATGTCATCCAAAACGAGTAGAATAGCCTTTTTCTGATCGCGTAACTGTTCAATAAGGTTTCTAAGTGCAGGGGCAAAATCGTGAACTATACGACGTAAATCTCTTTCTGGTGCACCAAATTCCACACTGATGCCGAAAAGGCCCACTTGCTTAATATGGTTTCCAAAGAACCCTTTCACTTTGTTTTCCCAGCTTTTTCCAATGCTTTCCTTTAGAAGGCGATCGAACACCCTCCGGGCCATCTCTTCCAGTGACGAAACACCTCCAAGAAAAGTATGAAGACTTAAAACATCCTGCTCACGTTCGGCAATGAACCGTACGAACGATGCCAGAGAACTCTTACCTATACCACGTTCACCAGTCAGGAAAGCAACCTGGAGTTTTCCTTTTACAGTTATCGCTGATTTTTGCTTCAATTTCTCGATTTCGGATAACCGTCCCACAAAGAATTCCACTGGCACAGGTTGGCCTGGTGTGAATGGGCTATAATCTTTAGGCATTTCTTTGCTCCTTGTTTTATATCATTTCTTGCCTTTTCAATCGGCTACGCGGTGATCTCGCAATACCTCTTCACCACGGTTACGCGTTTTGCGTAGTCGAGCTTTGCCGCCGGATCGTGAATACGCACAGACTTCTCCCGAGATGCTTCGACGCTAATTGCCTGAATCGGCACGTAGTCTTCTATCAATCGACGGTAGTCAGACATGAAGGACTTCCTCTTCGGTGATCGGCAAATCGGTGCTTGCCTTGGCTGTGATCCAACTCAACATGTTCAGATTACGCACTGTCAAAGCCACTTCCTTTTCGTTCAACGGCGGCCGTCGCTTCTGCTTCCACTTCATGACCGTATCGAGCACATCTTTCTCCGTAGGTGATGCTTCAGGATGGCCTTTCTGCCCGCGCGCAGCGCGGAGGCGGGTCCACTCCTGGGCTGCAAAATGAACCGTAGCAGCCACCTCGGCCTGTTTGGTCTTCATCCGCATAAAAAGGTCTGTAATCTTATCGATGATGGATTCCCATTCCCGAAGATGGTCAGCATAGGCCCGCTTGGCGTCATTGAATGTTTGCCCAACACGAATGACAAACATCCGACCTAACCGTTCTTCGCGAATCAGCCCATTGTTGACCAGGACTGTGATCCGTTCCTTCAGGGCCGGCGCGTAGGGACCGTAGCTGCCTCGTTGATATTTCAGACCGGTGGGAATTCCGGACTCGGTTGCAAAGTAGGCGATCTTTTGAAAGGTGGTACGTCCGACCGGCCAGTGGAAAGGTTCCTCCTCTACTCTTCTAAGAATCTCCACGACAGCGATCCATGCCGGGCTGATCCGTTCGGGGGCAGGGCTTGCATTGGCTGCATCCCTGCCTGTGCGTTGCACCTGCCCGCGCGCTGCGCGCAGGCGGGCGCAGACAGGCTGCATCCTGTCCAGAAAAGACACTCTCAGTTCTTCGTGGGGCGTGCCAAAGGGCGCAAAAAGCTCAACAGGGATGTCCAATGTTTTAAGATGCCTGTATAGGGTCGGCCCAACCACCCGCCATTCAAGCTGACCATGACCACACCCGAGGGGTGGCACAGCCAGGGAGGTGATGCCCCATTCCTTATAGTGCTGCCGGAGGTAGCGCAAGCCCTCCACGATGTCCTGGAGACGGGAAACAGAACGCCAATGGTCTTTGGTCGGGAAGTTGAGAATCCAGGGTGGGAACATGCGTTTAAACAGGTATGGCCGCCCCAAACGGACCTGTTTGGCCTCACAACGCTTCACGTAATCCTCAAACATGTCGGGGAACCGCTTCTTGAACTCAAGCGCAATCCCTTTGCCCATTATTCCGACGCAGTTTACCGTATTGACCAGCGTCTGCGCCTTGGATTCAAACATATCACCCATAATTACATTCACCATGACTCTCCATTCGCTTATCCCATCTCCTGTGATGCAGCGCTCATCACTGCCTCCGCCGGAATCTCGTAGAACCGCGCGGCCACAATCTCACGTTTCGCGTGGTCGAGCTTTGCTGCTGGATCGTGAATGCGCACAAGCTCCGGTGAATCGCCCAAGGGGTCCCACACCACGTAGAGCCAGTATGTTTCAGCGAGTTGCTGGGCCTTGTACCATTCATTTATGGTAAGGCGCACGGGTTGGCCGCGCAGACGTCCCTTGACTTCAATCCTCTTGACGAAGACCTCGCCTGTGGCTTCGTCTGCGACTCTGTGGGCACGGATATCAAAACCGAGCTTCAGGTGCCCGACCCGCTCGATGCGACCTTCGGGAAAGCCCTCTTCGATAAGCGAGGCGACGGTCATGTCCTCCGCGGCGATCTCGCTTTGCCGGCGCACGTTGGGATCGAGCAGGGGGTCAGCCTTCCAGGCTGACAAGTCTTCTCCAGATAGGCTGGAAGCCTGTTCCACTGTAAGAACTATGGCCGTGGCAACATGCCGAACCGGGCCAGTTCGCGCAATTCCAAGCCGCTTCAATCCATCCAGACGCTCAGCTCGGGCACGCTGCAGTTCATCTACATGTTTCCTGGCTTCATCGGCTGTGAGCTTGTACTCGGGCTTGGTGGTCAGCTCGGCCGCAAGAAGCATGGCTCTTTCCTGAGCGCGCTTGATCCGGACCTCAAATGACCTCTCCAGATACTCACGGCATACCTTGGCGAAATGCTGGCGTTCCTCTTGGCTGCGGGCACGGCATTCCAACTGGTACGTGCTCTTGAGGAAGTCCGAGGCCTGCCTGTGCGATGCACGCAGACAGGCAGCCTGTGTAGACACCGGTTCAACGGTTTCAGGGGGGCTGGGATGCGGCGGGAGGTTCAAAAGAATATCACTTGGGACAACTTCAAAACGGCCGCCCCCTGCCTGCGCCGCGTTCCTCGGCGCGGCAGGCAGGTCTTCACGAACGGCTACAAGTTCGCCGTGCAACGGAACGTCATTCCCCTTTGTATCCTTGCCCCGAATCGAAATCTCAAAGAAATAAAGGCGATACGGTTCCCTACACAGGGGATCGACGTAGAAGCCAATCCCTCCGGCGAGAAGCGCAAGCCGGTCATTGAGCTCCTCGTCCACGGCTGCATAAAGCGGATGTCCTGGCCCCATGAGGACGGCATCGAGATGTGCGTCCTGCTCGAGATGGTGCTTGTGGAATGTGATCTTGCGGTATGACGAATCGGCCTTGCCCAGTCGGCGGACCGATTGCAGCCGTTCTGAACGCAAATCAGCCAAAACGTGCTCGATCCGCCAGAGGCCGTCCGCCCTTGGCTCGACGCGCAGGCCGACCTGCCGGGCGGCCGCGACAAATTGCGCCTCGACATACCGAGGCATAAGCCGTTTTTCCTCGACCTCCAGATTGCGGCGCTGAAAGGTGCTGAAGTCCACGTGGCTTCGTGCAAGGGCGATACCCGTGGCGTCCTCGTATGCCTGAAGCCTGGCAGGATCGATGCGGTCGATCTGGTCAAGGTATTCATCAAGCCGCCTGGGATCATAGGCCGCATCGCGAAGCATATCCGGAAGATTGACGTCGTTGAGTGATAACACTTCGCCGATCACATCGAAGACACGTCCTTCCAGGGCTTCATTCATCTGATCCAGCTTCTCAAGTAAGCGGTGGAGAATTCGCCCCTCGACAATTGGCTGACCGTCCTCGGAATCGGTTGCCACGAAGTTAAAGGCGTAGACATCTCGGTCCTGGCCGATCCGGTGGATACGCCCCAGGCGCTGTTCCAGACGAGTCGGGTTCCAGGGCATGTCATAATTGATCATCAGGTGACAGAACTGCAGGTTGATTCCCTCGCCCGCGGCCTCCGTCGCCACGCATACTTGCGCGCTGGTACGGAAAAGCTCTTGTGCCCGCTTGCGCTGATGAGGATTCATGCCGCCATGGATTTCGCATGTGCTGTATCCCCATCTTTGCAGATGCTCATGGACATAACCCAGGGTGTCCCGGTGTTCCGTAAAAAGGAGCAACTTGCCGCGTCCGCCTGCCTGTGCGTTGCACGCAGACAGGTCCTTTAATTCAAGGAACTGCGCCTCCCTGCCTGCCGCGTCGCCCGCGGCGCAGGCAGGGCCGAGGCACTTTTTCAGTGCACCCAGCTTGGAGTCATTTGCGTTCTCCCGGACTTTGTGCGCTTGCTCAACGAGTTCCTTAAGCGCTGCAATCTCCGCCCGCAGTTGTTCGAGCTCGAGGGCAGCAGTGTATTCGTCCACGAGCTGGTCACGGCTCGTCTCATCCAGGTCATCTTCTTCCTGCTCTGCATCCGGAAGACGCCCTTGCAGCGCGGCGAGCCGTCTGGCGCGTTGTTCGGGCGAAAGGCCTTCCAGCTCTTCCAAGAAGTCTTGCTGTTTCTTTTGCCGGCGCTTGAGAGACTCGTGGATGGCGCAAGTGGAGCTGACCAAGCGTCTCTGGAGGACCGTTCTTGTCAGGGCGGCAGAAGACCGTCGCTGCCCTGTCCCTGCCTGCGCCGTGCCGGAGCCCGGCGCGGCAGGCAGGTGCTGCGGAATGAATTCGTTGATGTAAGCCGTGACAGCCTTGTAAAGGGCGTACTCCTCGCTATTGAGGCAGAAGGTGACCGTCTTGGTGTGACGGTCCGGGAAGAGCCGTTTCCCATTGAGGTCCTTCAAATCCTCCTTCAGGCGACGCAATGACCAGGGGGAATCCTTTCCGAGCCGAAAAACGTCCTTGCGTATAGCCGCTGCCTGCTTCCCCAATCGGTGGGGCTCTGGAAAGAGGTCCGGATCAATCAGTCGAAGGAAATGTGCGAACTTGTCTTCATCGCCGTGATGAGGAGTAGCTGTCAAGAGCAGGACGTGATCGGCCTGAGAGGTAAGCCGTGAAGCGAGATCGTACCGCTTTGTTGTCGCGACCTTGGGTTCCCGGCCTTGTCCTCCCGATGCCGTGCGCGCAGAACACTTGTGTGCTTCATCGATAACCACAAGGTCCCAGCGTTGTTGCCAGACACGCTCACGCACATCTTCCTGCTTGGCATAGTCGATGGAAGAGATGATCTGAGAGGACCGCTGCCACGGGTTCGTCAGTTGCTGCTGGTCAACGGCCGAGAAGATGATGTCGAAAGGTTCCCCAAACCAACGGAGCATCTCATCCTGCCACTGAATCGTTAACGGCGCAGGGCAAAGGATGAGAACGCGTTCAATCGCTTCCCGCAGCTTTAGCTCTTTTACGAGGAGCCCTGCCATGATGGTTTTGCCCGCCCCCGGATCGTCCGCCAGAAGAAAGCGCAACCGGGGCTGGGGAAGCATCGCTTGATAAACGGCTTCGATCTGGTGCGGCAGAGTACGGATACCCGAAAGACTCACCGCGAACTGGCGGTCGTGTGCATACGCGAGGCGAATACGGGAAGATTCAACCAGGAGACGAAGCTTATCAGCATCCACAGGCTTGGCTGATTCGGAGACCTCTTGGTCGGCCCCAAGAATTGTTGCGGCCTCAGCAGCAGAGATCACAGCCTCTTCCAACGAACCGCCAGGAAGGCGAACACGACACTCGTATCCCGTTGAAGCATCTGACCTGCCTGCCGCGTCCCCGGCGCAGGTAGGCCCCAAGGGCCTCGCATCCTCCAGGACAACCGGGACATCGAAATGTCCTGGTAAGGATATTCGCTGTCCAAAATGAGCTGCCAGAGGGTTGCTATTCATTCTTCGCCTTCTTGTCGGAGCGGCTCCTGGACCGTGATCGATTTTTCCCAGCTCTTAAAGGCGCATGTTTACGCTTAGGATTTGATGCTGTCTCTTGATGGATGTCTTGACGAACCCACTCGTCTATTTCGGAGAGCTTGAAACGAAAGAGGCGTCCCACGCGGTGAGCGGGAAGCCCCTTTTCATCAATCCACCGATAGACTGAATCCTTGGCCACCCCAAGGTGGGCAGCTACATCTTGGACACTAACCCAGCGTTCCTCACCGGCCATCTCTTGCCTCGTCGTCTCGTATCTATGAGATACCTATTGGTGCCAACAAAACCAAATAAAAACATATCAAACCGGACCGTTCCTGTCAAGGACAAAACCTGATCTTCCATGTGTCGCTTTCAAATGGGAGACATCGCCCGATCAGGCTTCTCGACCACACACCGTCCGGCAGCAGTCTCCAACTGTACTGGCCGGCTTCTCCGGCATAGAGCCAGGTCGGGACTGTCCGTCCACCAATACATACCGGAACAAGAACCCGTCTGTAGAGACTCGGCCCGCTTGGGCGGAAGCCCTCTAGGTGGTCTATCCGCCGTCGTTTTTCAAGCTTTGGCGGGAAGGCCGGGGTCGAGTTGGAGATATGTCAGGCCCAGGGGCCTTCCAATTGGCATCAAAAGAACGGCCAGCCGCTAAGGCGTCCGCGATCGACCCCAGAAAGGAGGCAACCGTGGCGATGATCTCCGCAAAATCTTCTGGAATGTCTGCCAGTCTGTTTCTGCGGATGAATGCCCGCCATTGGACAGCTTTCGTAGCATCTTCGGAAAAGGCGCGGGTAAAGGCAATCGGACTGGATGGAATTTTTGTTCCGCGGGTAGAAAATGTTTTTGCGACGGCCTCTGCCAGCATCCGGCCTTCAAAATCGAACTGGCGCGACAGGAGCCGGATATCGAAAAAGTCTTTCATACGGCTGTTCAGGTTCCCCAGCTTGACCATGGCTTCAAATTTCTCGGCAACGGTGCTTTCCCTGCTGTAACCATGGAGACGCGGTGCAGGCAGTCCGAGAATCGTCGGATAATCCGTCAGTTCCGCCGAAGGAACGACCACGTCGCCGAAACCGACATCAATCTGCAATGTAATACGCGCCGTATCCAGCTGTCCCCGGAATCGGAGTCGCACCCCTTCGTAGTCGGCATCTTCAGTAATGCGCTCCCCTTCCACAGTACTCAGGTCAAATGTCAGACCGTCGGGCTCAACATCCTGAAGACATATATCCTTTGCCACGGCTATCATGGCATCGACGCTGTTGTCGGTCCTGCCAAGGAGGTCGATATCCATTGTGGGGCGTGAAATCGGTGCTTCCCACACGGTCAACATTAATGCGCCTTTGAGAACGAATTTCTGAGCGTGAGGGGATTTCGATAACCGGTAAAGGAACCTCTCCATGGCGAAATACTGGAGCAATTCGTGGAATGGCCGGTTTGTCTCCCGCGCTTTGTTAAGCAGACGCTGACGAACGGAGGCGGCTATGTTCTTAAAAGGTCGCTTCATTACAGCAAGGCCTCCAGGTAAGGGCGCATGACCTTTTCAACTCGGCATATGCTTGCAAACCGCATGAGGTTATCGACCTTGAGCCGTTTTCGCTTACGATAGAGCCGAAGAGCCTCGATGGCCGTATCGAGTCCAATTTTGTTACGGTATTTGAAGCAGTCAGCTATCGTCTTCTCGGGGCTGTAGATGCGCAGGGGAATGCCATCAACCCTGGCAGATTCTATCCCTGATGAGAAAGTCTCCCCGGTAAACCTAAAAACACGCACCGGCGGGTAGTCAATGCGGGGCGGCCTTGAATCCCTTGGCACCGCGATGTATATCTCATGCGGAACCTGAGTCGTAATCTCATGATATGCCAGGGCCGAAAGCAGGCAGATAACCCCCTTGGGCACCTTGAGGGCCACCGAGACAAGATCGGGATTGCCAAGCGGCGGCATGTCAGCCAGACGATACAGGCCGCGACTAAGCTTCTCCACAACGCCGGCATCCCGCATTGCGTATAGCGTACGTGGATGGATGCCTGCATTGATGGCCTCGCTTGTTCGGAGAACTCCGCCGTGTTTCCGAAAGATGGCCTTTGGGCGTTCGCATGTATCCCGTCCTCGATTCATGGTAGGAACTCCTGGATAAAATGGTCTCCACTTATGAACATTTGGCAGCATTATTATCCTCTTCCAAGAATTTGTCAAGGTATAAAGGTATAAAAGAAGCGGGCTCCGCAGAGGCCATGAATCTGTTAAATGACGGCAAACAAGAAATGGAGAATTCAGAGAATCCAGAGGAGAAACACGCGGGTTTCGGTCGCAAGCGGCCCGGTGGGTTTCTCACCCTGAAAGGGATGGCCCAGAACGGAGAATCGGCAAGGGTGTGTGGAGGCGTGTAACTGCTTGAGAAATGGGGAGAAACGACAAAACCCCGA
>QMMV01000009.1 GCA_003647435.1 Deltaproteobacteria bacterium
CCGGGCCTATACCCAAAAACACAGGGAGAACGTCCTCCGGACCAGGACCCAGGATCTGAGACAGGCCCGGAATCTGCGGGCAGCAGCGACCATGGCGCTTTTAGGCGTCATCGTGCTGGGGGGCGTCCTGCTCCTGGTGCTCGTACGTTCCATATTGGATCCCGTTCGAGAACTGGCCAAGGAAACCGAAGGCACCCAGGATTCTCCGAAAGGCAAGAACGAGGTCAAGGCACTCAGTATGAGCGTCAAACGACTCATGGAGGACATGGGCCGTACGCAGACGGAGTTGGATAAAAGCAGGGAGACCCTCTTCCAATCCGAAAAGCTGGCCCTCGTGGGAAAACTGGCCGCAGGAATGGCCCACAGCATCCGCAACCCCTTGACATCGGTCAAGATGCGGCTCTTCTCCCTGGAGCGAAGCCTGGTGCTGTCGCCCTCACAGCAGGACGATTTCACCGTCATTTCCGACGAAATACGCCACATCGACATCTTCCTTCAGAACTTCCTGGAGTTCTCACGACCGCCGAAACTCAAGATGAAGCCCATCAACCCTTCGGAGGTTGTGGACACGACGCTGACTCTCCTGCGGCATCGACTTCGATCCTACGGTGTGCGTGTTACGGTGCAAAGGAAATCTCCCTTGCCCGTGATCCAGGCAGACCCTGAACAACTGAAGGAGGCCCTGGCCAACATCATGATCAATGCCTGCGAGGCGATGGAAGGGGGGGGCGACATCACGGTCACCGAGGATTCGGTCTTCTCCAAGACCCTTGGGCCCGTGGTACGAATTCGCATACAGGATACGGGACCCGGCATCCCGATCTCCGTCCAGGACAAGATCCTTGAGCCCTTCTTCACTACCAAGGAAGAAGGGACCGGTCTGGGGCTGAGTATCGTGGCGAGGATCGTCGAAGAACACGGCGGACGATTGGAGCTCGAATCCCGGGAGGGTGAAGGTTCCGTTTTCGCCATCATCCTGCCCGCAAAACAGCGCGGACAGGACCTTGGGACTCATTAGTCTCCGGGGACATCCGCACGATCGACGGAACCCGAGAGGTGCTATATTTCGCGCCTCCGAAGGAATCAGCGGCTGATGCGATAGCCCCCGGCCGGCGGGGGGAAGGAGTTTCAAAATGAGCGCCATCCTGATCATAGACGACGACGATCAACTGCGCAATAGTTTCGAAAAACTTCTGCGAAACGAAGGCTATGACGTGGCGGGTGCGGCCTCGGGCGAAGAGGGGTTGGAAAAGCTGCGGGAGCGGTTGCCGGATCTCGTGGTCCTCGACATTCGCCTTCCGGGGATGAACGGTCTTGAGACTTTTCAGGCGATTCACGCCTTGGAACCAAAGGTCCCCGTGGTCATCATGACCGCCTACGGCACGACGGAGACCGCTATTGAAGCCACCAAGATGGGTGCCTTCGACTACATCCTTAAGCCCTTTGACATCCCTGAAATGCTCAGGATCATCGAACAGGCCCTTGAAGCGGGTAGATTCATGAGATCCCCGATCGACGTGGACCCCTCAACGGAAGGGACCCGCAAGGATGCGATCATCGGGCGAAGCAAGGCCATGCAGGAGGTGTACAAGACCATCGGACGCGTTGCTCCGACGGATGCCACGGTACTGATCCGGGGTGAATCGGGAACTGGCAAAGAACTGGTCGCCCGCGCCATTTATCACCACAGTCCTAGATCCCAAGCCCCGTTCATGGTCGTCAACTGTGTGGCAATCCCGGAGAACCTGCTGGAGAGTGAGCTTTTCGGATACGAACGGGGCGCATTCACCGGCGCCACCCACCGGCGGGTGGGAAAGATTGAACAGGCGAGCAGGGGGACCGTCTTTCTGGACGAGATCGGCGACATGCCTTCCAGTATTCAAGCAAAAATCCTCCGGCTTCTTCAAGAAAAAAGCGTGGAACGGCTGGGTGGCAGGGAAACGATCCCCGTGGATGTGCGAATCATCGCAGCGACCAACCGAAACCTCGAAAAGGCACTGACAGAAGGACGATTTAGGGAAGACCTCTACTATAGGCTCAAAGTAGTGACGATCTGGCTTCCTCCGTTGCGGAGCCGAAAAGAGGACATTCCCCTTCTGACCAAGTATATTCTCTCAAAACACGCAGCCGATATGGGCACCGTAAATCCGGGGATCACGGATGAAGCCCTGGACACCCTACAACGCCATGACTGGCCTGGTAACATCCGGGAACTTTCCAACGCTCTTCAGAAAGCGCTTATCTTCAATGTGGGCGGCCCCATTCGTCCCGACGATCTGCGAAAGACCATCAAAGGGCCCTCTCCGGCCCATAACCGGGACGGCGACGGCCCCTTCCAAGCCGTACGCCAATGGATCCGCGAGGAGTTGGTCCGAGGAGAAGGGCGGGACACGTTGGAAAGATGCATGGATCGCGTTGCGAGCCTAGTGATCGCGGAAGCCCTCAATCTGACAGGCGGAAACAGGTCCCAGGCCGCAAAGCTCTTGGGGATCTCCCGTCCCACGCTCCATTCAAAGATGGAACGATACGGGCTCAAAATCCAGGCCACGGTGGATGCGGACGACAAGGACTAACAAACATCTCCGTCCATCTTCGCATCAGGGGGGCGGCGCCGGACGTTTTCCTATCCGTGGAGCCCCACGGACATGCCCGTGAGACCACTTGGTTCGGCCCGATTGTTCCGCAATCGGCGGGACCGAAATCGTATGACATCCCCCCTAAACCGCACTCATCTAAGGCTAAGGCCCTCGGCTTTCTGCGGGCGGGGTAAAGGAGAACGAATTTGCCCCATGGGCGGAAAGCGTCCCTCACCTTAATTTTTCAACCTGTAAAAAGACCAGACAGCCCCACTCACCATCAACTCATACCCCACTCTTGTATTGCTCCTAAAAGATAAGCGATTCGGAATGGTTATATTTTCAGTCTACAATTCACGCTATGGCACGTGACTTGCAGTGCTATTGATTGCAGGCACCCCCGATTTCGCATGTTCGGAGCGATAGGGCGGGTGCCTGGAGTAGTACAATTTATGATCGCCCCAAGCGAGGGCGGGACAGGAAGGAAGTAAAGCGAGCCAAAAACGAGATTTCTTCACTTGCCGCCTTTGCCTCCCCCGTCAGGAGGCGGGGGAAAGAAGGGAGGGAACACCATGGCATCCAATTTCAGGATCCGATGCGAAAAAAAGGGAGCAAACTTACACGTCAAGCTCTATGGTGACTTTGACGGATGTTCGGCCCATTTACTGATACGTTTGCTTGAAAAGCGTTCAGCAAAATTTGAAACCATCTCTGTACATAGCAAAGGTCTCAAGACAGTGTTCCCTTTTGGGCAGGCGGTGTTTCTCAGCAGTCTGCGACCAATCAGGGCAAAGGTAAAGAGCATGGTTTTTGAGGGTCCGTTGGCGGAGCGATTGGCAACAGGTTGAATCACGGTTTTTCTTTACAAAAAAGGAGGAGGTCCATCATGCTGGTCAAGAACTGGATGAATCCAAACGTAACCACCATAGACAAGGACGAATCGCTTCAACAAGCGATGAAGCTCATGAAACACCACCACATCAAGATGCTTCCTGTGATGAAAAAGGGCAAGCTGGTGGGGGTCGTGACCGATCGGGACATCAAGCGGGCCTCGGCTTCGGACGCGACTTTATTGGAAATCCATGAACTCATGTACCTGCTGGCCGAGATCAAGATCGAGGAGATCATGACCAGTGAGCCGATCACGGTTCCGCCGGATTACACCGTCGAAGAAACCGCGGAGATTCTTTTCAAGAATGACATCTCCGGCGTCCCTGTCATGGACGGCACGCGAAAAATCGTCGGCACAATCACGAAAACCGACCTGTTCCGCGTCCTGATCTCGCTCACGGGCTTCGGGGCCAGGGGGATCCAATTTGCGCTGATCGTGGAAGATCGCCCGGGATCCATCAAGGAAGTGGCGGACATAATCCGAGGCTACAGCGGGCGTATGGCGAGCATTTTGAGTACATATGAGAATGTAGCGGAGGGATTCCGAAAAGTATACATCAGGATGTATGAAATCGACAGAGCAAGGCTCGCTCTTCTGAAGGAAGATATCCGGAAAAAGGCGACCCTGCTTTACCTCGTGGATCACCGCAACAATCTACGAGAGATCTATTCCTGAGAGACTTGTTGCCCTGAGGGCGGACCGGCTGGTCAGATCTTCCGCTCCCCCGGAAGGGACTCTCCCTCCGGATCCCTCCCGGGGGAGGCCTGCAAGAAAGAGGGCAGAGGTATGCCGTCCCAAGGCAAACTTGTGGCCCAGCCCCACGGCACAGGGAAAATCCGGCAAAACCGTTTCAGCCGCCACCCGACCGGGAGAAAGGCGGTCTGCCGAAACGCGCTGTCATACGTGATCCGCGCTAGCGGTTCTTCGGCCCTTGCCAAACCTACGATCAACAAAAGTCACGGCATTCGAGCTGTCCACAGCGATAAGAAGCAATAGACGGCATGGGCACTGTTTCTGAATTTTATGCTACAATCTTATCACAGGCTCTCTCGTATGGATAGGCGCTGAATCTCCAGATACCTAGGAGATTCAGCGGCTGAACAAGAACCGACTTCCATGTTCGCGTGAAAGTGATATGTTCGAAACCCTACCGATCCCCGCGCCTTAAGGGCACACCTTTACACCGTGTAAAAAACCCCGACATTCTCCAGAACCTCGTCTCAGATACCCCGAGAAAAGAAACAGGAATAATCCTCTGAGATTTCAGAAGGTTTCTCCAAGAGGCTATTCATGTTCCATCTGGCATGATCTTTGCCAATATTTTGGGTTGGAGCGGTTCCCTTCACGTCCCGATCAAGCACCAGACGTGGATATCGAGCACAACCTCGATCCACGCTCACGGAAAACCTGGTTCTACGACCGAAGCGACGATGCCACGACGGAGGTAAAAATATGACGCATCACATCATACCTGAATCTACTCACCAATCGGGCAGTTGGTGGGCCGGCGGCCCGGGTTTCAAGCCTGTGCTCATACTCATTGCCGCGCTTTTCATGGCGTGTCTTGTCCTCACACCGCCGCCCTGTAGCCTGGTGAAACTTGTAAACAGCGGCAACCCTACCGGATACAAGCTAGCCTCCGGTTGCAAAAACATCACCGAGACGGTCAACAAGAAGCTCCGCCCTGAAGGGACCCTTCTCATGGACAGGGAGGTCGCGCAAATGGCCAAGATCATGGTGGGCATCCTGTTTGTGGCGGCCTTTCTATGGGGAACAGAGGCGCTGCCGATTGGAGGAACGGACATCCTGGTAGGCGTGTTGATGTATCTTTTCTTCATCCTTCCCATCAATGAAATCGCCAAGGCCTATATGAAGGATGCCGTGTTTTTCATCTTCGGCATCCTGGCGGTGGCCGTCGGTGTGGCGAAAACCGGTCTTGACAAGCGTATCGGGCTCATACTCTTGAGCCGAATCAAGAGCGCCAAGGGGTTTGCCTTTATTTTCTTACCCGCGCTTGCCATTTGTGCCGGTTTTCTCTCCGAGCATGCCCTGGTGGCCCTCCTGATTCCCGTCCTGATGGGTGTGTACAAGGTAAGCTGCAAGATGTACGGGGTGGAAAAGGACAGGGCCCTGGCCGTTTTTCTTTTGCTGGGCGTGTGCTTTGCCGCTAATCACGGCGGTCCGGGGTCACCCGCGGCGGGCGGCCGGAATGCCATCATGGTGGGCTACCTCATGGAGTACGGCGCCCCCATATCTTTTGTACAATGGATAAAATTCGGGATGCCGTTCGTCCCCCTCATGGCCGTAGTCATAGGCGCCTACATGTATATCCGCTGCAAGCCAAGCTTTAAGGTAAAAGATGTCAACCCGAGCGAGGTCGTCAAGGCGGAGGTGGCCAGGATGGCCAAATTCGGGGGAAAAGAAGCCGCGATGGCGGTCATCCTGGTCCTGCTGGTCGCGGGCTGGATTATTCTGGGGAAACAATACGGTCTGGGAGGCATAACGCTCTTTGCTGTCATTGCCATGTTCCTGTGCCGTATTGTCGACTGGGACGATATCCAGAGCGGTGTAGCCTTCGACGTGGTCGGGCTTTATGCGGCCGCATGTGCGATGGGCGTGGGACTCAAGTTTACCGGGGGGGCCCTCTGGCTGGCCAACACCTTCGTGGGCCTGTTGCCTGACTTCATGGCCCACGGTGATATGCTGACCATAGGCGTCAGCCTCCTGACAGGGACCATGACCAACTTTATGAGCGACGGGGCAACAGTTGCGGCGTTAGGGCCCATTGTCCTGCCCATGGCCTCGCTGGCCCATGTGCATGTGTGGAAAGTGGCCCTTGCCTGTGCCTTCTCCTCTTCCTTTGCCAACTTCCTGGTAGTGGGAACGCCCAACAACGCCATCGCATTCGGAATGGGCAGGGACCCTGAAACGGGAGAAAGATTATTGGACGTTTTTGATTTCGTAAAATACGGCCTCCCCGTGACCATCCTGGCATGGCTGATCCTCTGGTTCTGGGCCGTGTTCGGGTACTGGCAATTCATGGGCTGGCCCGTGCTTCATTGATTGAGGGGAAACGGCAACAGGATATGGAAACATCACGGTATACAGGACTCCAAAGAAAAATCATCCTTCTCACATTGCTGGTCTCCCTGGCCCCCCTGATCGTACTCGGGGCGACCATCTACTACCAGTTTGCAGGCATGTATAGGGCAAAAATCACCCAGCAGATAACCTACCGCTCAAGGGGCCTGGCACAGGCCGTGGAACTTTTTCTGAAGGAACGAACCGCCATCCTTTGTTCCATGGCCGATACGCATCATTTTAACGAAATGATCGATGAAGCAAATCTCTCGCGTATATTTGAGATCATGAATTCCAGGGCCGGGGCCTTTGTGGACCTGGGTGTCATCGACGGCAATGGCCGGCACCTGGCTTATATCGGGCCTTATGACCTCAAAGGGTTGAATTACTACCAGCAACCCTGGTTTGGGGAAGTCATGGCCAAGGGGGTATACATCAGTGACGTCTATATGGGTTACCGCAGATTGCCCCACTTCATCATAGCCGTTCGCCGCCAAGAGAAGAGCCATAGCTGGATCTTAAGGGCCACGATCGATTCAGGGGTCTTTGAAGGCATCGTAAAAGCGGCTCAGGTAGGAAAAACAGGGGATGCCTTTATCGTGAACAAAAGCGGAGTATATCAGACACAGCCGCGCTTTGAAGGCAGGATATTGACAAAATCAAAGCTGGAAACAAGCTCGTTTGGAGGCGGCACGACGGGCGTTGAAAAGAAGAACAGCGAAGAAAAGCAAATACTCTTCGCAGGGACATGGATAAACCACGGGAAATGGCTCGTGGTCATCAGGCAGGGTGTTACCGAGGAGATGACCGGCCTCTTTTCAACAAGGAATATGGAAATTGCAATCGTCCTTTCCGGCATTCTGGCCATCATCCTGATGACCGTATTTACCACACGCATGACGATCAGCCGGCTAAGAGCAGCGGATGTCAAGGCCGGCGAGATGAACGCCCAGCTCATGCAATCGGACAAGCTGGCGGCCCTCGGCAAGATGGCGGCCGGGATCGCCCATGAGATCAACAATCCCCTGCAGGTCATTGTCGAGAAGACAGGCTGGATGCAAGACCTTCTTAACGAAGAGGAACTGCAGCAAAGTAAAAACATAGATGAATTCAGGACATCCATAAACAAGATAGAGGAACATGTGGAGCGGGCCAGAAAGGTCGTACACGGCATGCTCGGATTCGCTCGGAAGATGGAACCACACATGGAAGATGTGGACATAAATGCCGTTATAAACCAAACCATAGATCTCCTGGGAAATTATGCCAGGATCAACAACATCACAATCACTTCCGAGCTTTCTCCGGACCTGCCGATTATTGCCGCGGACGGTGCGCAATTACAGCAGGTGTTTATGAATCTCGTATCCAATGCCATAGATGCAATCGGCAAGGATGGACGGATCGATATAAAAAGCCGGAGAATGGGTCCCCAAATCCATATCGAGGTATCCGATAACGGCCCGGGGATCCCTGAAGAAAAACAGAAGAGGATCTTTGATCCCTTTTTCACCACCAAGGAGACCGGGAAAGGGACCGGCCTCGGTCTGTGGGTTACGCACAATATCGTTGAAAAGATGGGCGGCGCTGTCAATATGAGGAGTGAGGAGGGAAAAGGGACCACGTTCACGGTCCGGATTCCCATTGTGATCCCGGAAAAAAAATGAATGAGTCCGGCTAAAAATAAGGGGGGAGGGCAATATGGACACCATGCACTATTTTAGAGTCTTGGTCGTGGACGATGAAAAGGACTTCCTGGAAACCATTGTGAAGCGTCTTGACAAAAGAGGAATTGGTACCGAAGGAGCACTGAACGGCGAAAAAGCGCTGGAGCTGATGAGAGAGAAACGCTTTGACGTGGTCCTGCTGGATATCAAGATGCCCGGTGGGATGGACGGGATAGAGACCCTGCGTGAAATGAAAAAGATTGCGCCCCTTACCGAGGTGATCCTGCTGACGGGGCATGCCTCGGTGGAAAGCAGCATAGAGGGTATGAAGCTGGGGGCCTTTGATTACCTGCTAAAACCCGTCAAGCTGGAGGATCTCGTCACAAAATTGGCACAGGCCTTTGAAAAAAAGGAGGGCCAGGACCAGAAGATCCGGAGCGCCAAAATCAAGGAACTGATGAGATTTCCCGGAAGGGTCTTTCAGCAGGAAAAAGAGGAAGAAAAATAGACCGCAAAGTTGCTCGAATGGATAAGAAGTGTAACCGATGGGCGGAAATCATTATGGGGTGATGAAAAGGATTATTCTCTCCTGCATGATCGGGCTTCCCCTGGTCTTGCTTCTCAGCGTCCTGTCTATCAGTTACTATTTCTTTACCCATTCCATTGAGTCCGCCACCACAGCCAGTATCGTGCGCATTGTCGAGGACCACCGGGACATGATAGACACTTTTCTCCGGGAGCGAAAGGCGGATCTTGCATTCATCCTCCGTTCATACACCTTCAAAGCCCTCTCAAACCCCCGGGAACTCGACGCTGTCTTTGAACGGTTGCAGGAAAAATCCAATACCTTTGTAGACCTGGGAGTCTTTAACGAGGCGGGCCTCCATGTGGCGTACCACGGCCCATACAAGCTCGTCGGCAGGGTCTACAGGGAGGCCACGTGGTTCAAGGAAGTCATGAAAAACGGGTACTACATTAGTGATGTCTTCCTGGGTTATCGCCGCCTGCCCCATTTTGTCATTGCCGTCGGCAGACAGGAAGGAGGGAAAACCTGGGTTATTCGCGCTACCATCGATACGTATATGTTTAATCATATTGTTGAGGGAGTACATATAGGCAAGACCGGGGAGGCATATCTCCTCAACGCCAAAGGCGTTTTCCAGACCCAACGGCGGTCCGGAGGCAACCTGATGGCAGGAGACCCGGAGGCGCTGGAACTTCCCGAGTCGCAGAGCAGTACCAGGACATTCATGCAGAAAGATTCGAGAGGGGAAAAATTTCTCTACGCCACAACATGGCTGAGGGAGAAAAACTGGCTCCTGGTCGTCAGGCAGGAAAAATCAGATGCCTTCAAGGCCCTCTACACTGCCACCTACCTGGTGCTTATGGTCAGCGTGCTTGGAGGCGCCGTCATTATATTGGCAGCTTTTTTTCTTACCGGACGCATTGTCAGCCGGATAAAACGTGCGGACACAGAGAAGAAGGACCTGGGTGAGCAGCTCATCCGGGCGAGCCGTCTTGCGGAGCTGGGTGAAATGGCCGCGGGCTTTGCCCATGAAATCAACAATCCCCTCCAGATCATCAGGTCCGAACAGGCGCTCATAGAAGCCATCCTCTCGGATTTAAAGGAGGCCGGTGGGCTCAAGGAGTCAAAGGACTTGGCGGAACTTGAAGACTCCCTCGGACAGATACGCCTGCAGATAGACCGTTGCGCAAAGATTACCCAGTCGATCCTTAAATTCGGGAGGCAGAGTGAGCCTCTTTTGGAGGACATAGACCTTCGGGATTATATCCCCCAGGTTACGGCCATGATTTCCAAAAAGGCCAGTGTGCACGGCATAAAGCTGGTCCACGATATCTCTGAAGACAGCCCCCTGGTAAACGCTGACCCAGGCCAGTTGCAGCAGGTGCTTATGAATCTCCTCAACAATGCCTTTGACGCCATCGTTTCAAGACATGGTTCCGAGGGAGGCGAATTGACTGTCGGGGTTGCCCCAAGAGATTCCGAAAAGGTGGAAATCTGGGTGAAAGACAATGGCTCCGGGATCAGCCCCGAAAACCTCAAGAAAATCTTCAGCCCGTTTTTTACCACCAAACCGATCGGCAAAGGTACAGGCCTTGGACTTTCCGTATGCTACGGAATCATAGACAGCATGGGAGGCACCATAGAGGTCGCCAGCGAAAAGGGGGTCGGGGCCACTTTCACCATAACCCTGCCGGCAGCAGGTTAACCCATGTTGAATGTTCAATTGAACCAAATGGGAGGCAACAGATGAAAGAGATGAAGATGATGCTGGTGGATGATGAAGAACGATTTCTCTCCACCACAAAAAAATTGCTCGCAAGGAAGGGACACGATGTCCTGACGGCGACGAGCGGTCCGGAGGCCCTGGAAATGCTGCGTGAACACAACATCCACGTGGTCATCCTGGATGTCAAGATGCCCGGCATGGACGGCATTGCCGCCCTGAAGCAGATAAAGAGGCAATACCCCATGGTGGAGGTGATCATGCTCACCGGGCATGCCACCGCCGAATCTGCAGTGGAAGGCCTCAAATCGGGGGCCACGGACTATTTGATGAAGCCGACCGATATCGAAGAACTTCTCGGAAAGGCGGAAGAGGCCTTTGAAAAACGAAAAAGGCTGGAAGAAAAGATCCGAGTGGCCCAGATGCGCACATTGTCAGGGTCACCGAGGGATATCATCAGGGAAACGGAAGAACCTTAACGAATTTGCTGTTCCAGGCGCCCCCTCCGGGAAAGTCCGGGGGTGTGCTCAGAAAGGAGGGCAGGGATGCCGGAAAATATAAAGGTATTGATGGTGGATGATGAAGAGCAGTTCCGCGTTACCACATCCAAGATACTTTTCAGAAGGGGATATGAAACCACGATGGCCGGAAGCGGGGAGGAGGCCATTGAAACCCTGAAGAAATCGCCGCAGGACGTGGTGATCCTGGACATCAAAATGCCGGGGATGGACGGCCACGAGGCCCTCGCCCGTATAAAGGAAATAGATCCCAATGCCCAAGTCATCATGCTGACCGGCCACGGCGGACTCGAATCCGCCAGGGAAGCATTGAAACTAGGGGCATTCGACTACCTAACCAAACCGTGTGAAATCGATCTGCTGGCGTCTAAAATCAGGGATGCCTATCTCGCCCGTCAAGGGGGGAAAAAGGAGGAAAAAAGGACAGGGGACATCATGATCCCCATTGAAGATTACACCACCATCGGCCCGGAAAGCACCGTCAGGGAGGGAATTGACCGGCTGCGTGAATCATTCCAAAGTTCCATTTCCACCAGCCGGATCATGGAGACAGGACACCGATCCATCGTGGTGTTTGAGAAGAACGGGGAGATGGCGGGAATCCTGAGCATCCGTGATTTGATTGCAGGGGTTCGCCCCGGCTACCTCTCAGCACCGAAACCCTCCATGGCCGACAGCATTGTGTACTCACCCATGTTCTGGACAGGGCTCTTTACCAGCCAGGTAAAGGCTTTGGCCGAAAAGAAGATACGCGACGTGATGTCCGAGGCCCCTCCGGCAGTGGAGGAGGATACCAACCTCATGGAGCTGGCCGATCTCATGTACAGGGAAGGCGTCAGACGAATGGCCGTCACCCGGAAAGGCAAGGTGGTGGGGATAGTGAGAGAGCAGGAGCTGTTCTTCGAGATGGCCAGGATCATCTCCGGGGCGTGATTAATAGACCGGCTTTCCCGGTCATACTGCATAAAGTGATTCACCGTGCAACGGAGAAAAGGAGGGAGGAAATGCCAAAAGCCAAAAAAAAGGCGGTCGGCTATGACAAATATGTGGACTGGAAGCTCTTCATCATACCGGTGGTCCTGTTTTTTCTTATACTGGTATTGCCCACGCCTTACGGGATGAAGGATGTGGGGACCGAATACAACGTGGGGCCAAAGGCCGTGGTGAATTTTTTGACGACCGAACTATTCGGCCAAGAAAGCGCAGATGTGGCCCAGTGGCAACTCCTCACGGCCCGGATGATGGAGAGAAATATGAGGATGGGAGCGCTTTCAAAAGACCGATTTCTAAAACGTGATCTCAAGTGGTGCAGGAAGTACAAAATAGAGGCGGATGCAACAAATTTCAGCAAGGCCTACAATTATATCAAGGACAACATGAGTGACAAAAGCTTCAGAGAAATCATGACCAAGGCCCTGCACCTCAGGAAGGACGGTCTCAAGTACGAGAATCTCTCTGAAACGGACAGAAAGGCGGCGGACAAAGGGGCCTGGCATATCAAGGTGGCCATAGCCATGATGGTCTTCGTGGTCATCTGTTTCTTGACGGAATGCATTCCCCTGCCGGGTGTTGCCTTCTGTATCGGCCTTATTCTCGTATTCACGGGCGTTGTCACCAGAAAACAGGTGGCCATGCTTTACTGGTCCGATGCCTGCTGGTTTATTATGGGAAGCCTGATGTTTGCGGCCGCCTTCGTAAAAACAGGGGTCGACAAACGTATGTGCATGATGATGTTCAAAAAGCTGGCCGTGCCCAATGCCAGGTGGATCACCCTGATCTTCTTCCTCATCATCACCCCTCTCGCGGCCTTTATCTCCGATCATGCCCTTGCGGCCATGTTCCTCCCCATCGGCATGCTCCTTTACCAGAACAGCCTGACGGAGGAGACACCCGAAGATCCGGAGCTGGGCAAGATGCTCATGATAGCCATTGCCATGGCCTGCAACATCGGGGGCCCGGGGGCCCCGTCAGGCGGCGCCAGGAACGTGATCATGATGACCTACCTCAATGACATGTTCGGCTTTGATATCGGCTACTTCCAGTGGGTCACCTATTGCTTTCCGTTTCTCCTCGTCATGATCCCTATCACCTGGTTCATTGTGAACTGGCGGTTCAAACCCCGGATAACGTCTCTTGCCCCCGCCATGAAACAGCTCGAGGCGGAGATAGGCAGGATGGGGAAATGGAACCGTAACCAGATATGGGCGCTCATTATTTTCCTCGTAATGGTGTACGGATGGTTCACCGAAAAGGTTTTTTATAACTTAGGCATCTACCCCGTGCGCCTCGGGATAGGCGTGATCGCCGTTGCGGGCGCGGTGGCCTATATCCTGGCCGGTGTGGTCAACTGGCGTGACTACCAGGAAAAGGTGGACTGGGGCGTGGTGTGGCTCTATGCAGGAGCAATCATTTTCGGCAGGACACTGGATCAGACCGGCGCCGCCTATTGGCTCGCAAGATCGGTCATCGACCTGCTTGCTCCACTTGGTATGTCTTCAGGACTTCCGCTCATGGCGACGGCAAACGGACTCACTGCCTGTCTCACAAACCTCATGGCTGACGGACCCGCGGCCGCCGCGGTGGGCCCCATTACCCTCAATATGGCAGGCCTTGTCCATCCGGGCACCACGTTTCTGCCCTTCATGGCCATGTCTACAGCAATAGCATCCTCCTTTGCCTATTGCCTGATCATAGGGACGCCGCCGAACGCCATAGTTTATGCCAGCGGATACCTGGAGCCCAAGGACTATCTCAGGGTCGGAATTCCCCTCTGGTTTATCGCCAACATTGCCATTGTTCTGCTCACCGCGGTGTATTGGTCTCTCAGGGGATTCGGGGGGTTGCCGGGGTTTTAGACAGGTTGCAGCGAAATTCCCCCCCCTCTAAGGGGTTGAGGGGGATAACGGAGGATGGGCGTGGAAAACGTAAAAAAAGGCACGGGATCCGGGGCGAAAAAGGCCTTGTTCCACTCAAAGGGGATTACCTATTTCAGCAAGAAAACAGAGCGGACCATTTTCTTTATCCTGACGATCCTGATGCTCCTCTGGGGCGTTCTTACCAAGCTCGGGATCCTGTAGTCTTTACGATGGTATCATGACGGAGTCGATGGAGACAACAGAGGCGGACAAGTTCAGCCTCGGCTTTTATATGCACGTCCTGACCGGGATGCTGGGGGCACCGGGACGGTTTTTCAAGGAGCTCCCCGATGAGACCGGCTACAGGCGGCCTTTCGGCTTCCTCCTGGTCTCCAGTCTCTTTTTCACGGGAGCCGGCCTTACCCAGGTCCACGAAAGGCCGCTCCTCATGGCCGGGATATTGCTGGTCAATGCCATAGGGATGCCTTTTGTCACCGCGGGCGTCAGTTTCATGGCCATGACCATGTTCATAGAGAAACGCGTCCCGTTTCAAAGGATCTTTGCCGTATATGCCTTTTCTTCAGGAGTCACCATGCTTGCATCCTGGATTCCCCTGTTCACCTGGATCACCGAGCCCTGGAAATGGGTAATGGTTTCCATCGGCATGGCCAGTGGATGCGGACTGAACTGGAAACAGACAGCACTTGTTATAGGCGTTTCCATATTGATCATCGTCCTTTTTTTCTGGTCCCTCACGCCGGTTATCCTGTGGACCAGCAGTTTGAGATTGTTTCAATGAGAAAAACATACCCCAGAACCAGAAAACGTGTTGTTATCGCCGTCGCGGTCACAAGTCTCGCCTTTCTCGCGGCAGGGGGGATCCTGGGGTTTTGGTCCGCCAGGGAGCTGAAGGATGTGGTGGCAGACCAATTCAATGAAGAGCAGCTCACCATGGCCCGGAATGTCGCCCGGCTGATAGAACGGGAACTGAGATTTCTGGAACGGGAAATCCTGATGCTCCAAAAAGATGAGGCCCTGAAAGCCCTTGAGCCGACAGAAAAGTGTAATAGAATCATACAGAAAACCCTTTCACGCGTGATTGAGAGTGGTGTCTGGAAGATAGAGATACTCAATCTCAGCTCTCGACAAACTTATATCTTCACCCCCTACAGGCATTGGCGCTCAAAGGAAGCAATGGACACAGGTTCCCTGGACCTGCCTCCCCTGAAGGACTTCAAAGGCGAAACCGTCGGGGTGTCCAAGCCTCGCATAAGGCCGTCCGCCATCACCCTGATAATGGCATCCCCACTCCCGGGTGAATCGCCCAGGCTCCTTCTCTTCAATATGAATATCTCCTGGTTCCTGAGCCCTTTCCTGAAAGACATCCGCTCCGGAAAGACAGGATATGCCTGGCTCATTGACGAGAAAGGGCGTTTTCTCTTCCATCCCAGGGTCGATTTCCTGGGCAGGGACGCCTTCAAGATCCGGGAGAAAGCATACCCGGGCATACCACTGGGGATCATCGATTTTATCCAGAAAGAGCGAATGCTGAAAGGCAAGGAAGGCACGGGCTGGTATTTTTCGGGCTGGCACCGGGGGATCACCGGGAAGATCAAGAAGCTGATAGCCTATTGTCCTGTTGCAATATCGAAAAATCCATCCCAATTTTGGTCAGTGGCGGTTGTGGCCCCCATATCCGAAATACAAGGCGCCGTCCACAAGGCCTATCTCAGGCAATTCCTCTTGCAGGGGTTGGTTATTCTGGCCATTTTGGCGGGCGCTGCGGCACTCCTGTATTTCGAATTGAGGTGGTCCCGCATCCTGGAAAGGGAGGTGGAAAACAGGACGAAAACCCTTCGGAAGTCCGAAGAG
>QMMV01000010.1 GCA_003647435.1 Deltaproteobacteria bacterium
CTCAGACAGAGAGCCAGTCTCCAATCGGATGGCCTGTCCGCAATAATATTTTCAAAAATCTAAACTGATACAAAAGGGCAAGATTGTGGCAAAACGTAAAAAAAGAAAGAAGCTAAAAGAGAGTAAAAAGAAAGGCTTTTTCAAGAGATTTATCGAGCGCCTGGCTCAGGCCAACAGGGAAAGTGGTGGCCGGATCTGTCCAACCTGAACTATCAGGCCTGGAGGTGCCGGTAGGCACTAAGACAAAAGCCTGAAGCCCTGGGCGAAAAGCAGAAAAAAACAGGATTTCCGGAGACACTCTATGCCGTCAAAGACTGGGATCGTTCGTCACCACCTCTACGAAGAACACCTTGCTGGTTTTCCCCATGTCGAGAGCCCGGAACGCCTGAAAGTCGTATATGACATGCTGGAGGAGCCCGACATGGCAGGGAGATTTTTAACTGTCTCTCCCCGTCCCGCCACCCCGGATGAGCTCGCCTATATCCATAGCAAGAGCTATATTGAGAGAGTCGCTGATACAGATGGCAAGCCTCATGTGTCGCTTGATCCAGACACCCAGACCACGGCACTATCCTTTCAAGCGGCAAAGCTGGCAGTCGGCGGGGTCTTTTCCCTCGTTGACAGGATCTTTGATGGCACAATAGCGAATGGTTTTGCCCTGGTAAGGCCACCGGGGCATCACGCGGAAAAGGACCGAGCCATGGGATTTTGTCTTTTCAATAATGTGGCTCTTGCTGCCCGATATGCCATCAACACCTATTCTTTGAAAAGAATCCTTATTGTGGACTGGGATCTGCACCACGGCAATGCCACACAAAACAGCTTTTACTCCGATCCCGGGGTGCTCTACTTTTCTACCCACCAGTTTCCATACTATCCAGGAAGTGGTAGCCTGACAGAGATAGGCGCCGGAAGTGGGACGGGTTTTACCGTAAATGTTCCGCTGCGACCAGGCCACGGAGATGCCGATTTTTTCCAGATCTTCAAACAAATTCTTTTTCCCATAGGATGCGCCTTTAAGCCTGAACTCATCCTTGTCTCTGCTGGATTTGACACATATGCAGGCGATCCCCTCGGAGGGATGCAGGTCACACCACGTGGCTATGCAGCCATGACGCGCATCGTGATGGATCTTGCCAGAAGGTATTGTTCCGATAAACTCGCCGTCACACTGGAGGGTGGGTACAACCTGGAAGGATTGCGGGAATCAATCAGGGCTGTCCTGCAGGAACTTTCAAGCGATAGCATCCTGGGAAGGACAGATTTAGAGTTCCTTGAAAAAGGCCGTGGCCCTGCAATAATAGAAGAAGTGACCCGGGTGCAAAGACCTTACTGGCCGTGCCTGAAGGAGTAAAGAACTACCTTGCCCGGATACTTTTTAGCCTTTTGGGTATGCTCACGAGCCCGTGGGGGAGGAAAATAACAATTACCAATACAATAACCCCGTAAACCATCACCTCGGCTTCTTCAAAATACTGGAGCCATTCGTAGCTCAAGAGTGTAACCAGGGCTGCGCCGAAAATGGCTCCCCAGAGACTGTGCATCCCGCCCAGGATGATCATGATCAAGAACTTGATAGAGACCAAGAGGTCAAAGCTGGCAGGGTTGATAAAATTAAGATAATGGGCATACAGACTCCCCGCAACAGATGTGAGCACCGCGGAAAAAACAAAAACATAGATCTTATACCTGGCAACGTTTACCCCTATGGCGCTCGCGGCCAACTCGCTGCCGTGTATCGACCGGAGCGCCCTGCCCACCCTCGAACGAATGATATTCAGGCAAAACAATAACACCAAGAAGACCACGCTCCAGACAAGATAGTAGTATTTTACTTCTGAATCAACAGCATGGCCCATGATGCTGATGCCGGGGATAAACGCGAGCCCATCAGGCCCCCCCGTGTATGTTGCAGTCTCATTGAAAATAATGGTGATGATAATACAAAAGGCCATGGTTGCCATGGCAAGGTAGTGGCCCTTGAGCTTCAGGGATGGACCCCCTATCAGCAAGGCAACCGTTGCCGAGGCCGCCACCCCCAGCATGAGGCACGGCCATGGATTCACCCCGTATCTGGTTGTCATCACACCCGAAACATAGGCCCCAATCCCGAAAAACGAGGCATGACCAAGAGAAATCTGGCCTGCGTAGCCGGTAAGCAAACACAATGCCATCGTGATGATGCTGTAAATTCCCACGTACACCATGACATCCATGTAATTGGCCAGCATCGGTATCCATTTGCCAAGCAAGGGAAGTAAAAAGATGCACAAGCCGAATCCTGTCAGATGGGAAAAGTCTTTATTCATCCACTGCTTCACTTTCTTATTGTCAAAAACGATCAAAACTTCCTGATCTTGCTCACTTCCGCACTTCCCAATAAACCGCTTGGTTTCACAAATAGAATAAGAAGTAATGCCAGAAGGGCAAAAACATCTTTATATCCGGAGGAGATAAGACCCGCTCCAAGTGATTCTATAAGACCGATCAGAATACCGCCGAGTACGGCTCCCGGAAAGTTCCCTATGCCCCCAACGGCACAGGCCGAAAACCCTTTCACTGCAAGCATGGCACCCCGGTCATATTCCATAAGAGAGATTGGTGTTATGACAATTCCTCCGATGGCACCGATAGCCGCGCTCAGGGCAAAGGAAATAAGGATCATGTATTTGACATTAATTCCCACCAGGCTTGATGCACTTGGGTTTACCGCACAGGCCCTCAGTGCCTTACCCATAATAGTGCGGTCAAAGAAGATTGTAAGCACGATTACTACCGCGACGAGAAATCCAAGAACCCAGAGACTCTGAGGCTGAATCGCAGCACCAAGAAAAGTGATAGGATTCCGGCCGGAAAACGGGGGGAGATCAAAAGGGTTTTTGCCCCAGATGAACATGGCGGCCCCCCGGATAAAGAACGAGGCCCCGATGGTAGCAATAACCATTGAAAGGACAGTGGGTTTGCGAATGGGCCTGATCGCTATTCGATCGAGAAGGATGCCCACTGCCATGACAACTGAAATTGTGAGAGGGAGGGAAAACAGGACAGGTAATTTCAGGGTTACCCGGAAAAAGACCATGACAAGGCCGCCGAGCATGACAAATTCACCTTGAGCGAAATTGATAGCCTCGGTAACATTGTAAATAATATTAAAACCGATGGCCACCATGGCATAGATACTGCCAATGGTGACCCCGGTTATGATATATTGTAAGAGTTGACTTGCAAGAGTCATGTGTTCCATGGCGTTGTGTTATGCTGCTGTCAATCTGCCAGCGCCCAGTCTCCTTTTTTCACAACGACCATTCGAAAGGCCTCTTTGCTCAAACCGTTATGGTCCTTTGGCGAAAAGTTGAATACCCCGTGTTGCCCCACGAATCCCCTGATATTTTCAAGATAATCTCTGATTTTCGCCTTGTCCGGCCCAACAGCCTTCAGTGCCTTGACGACCAGAGAAAGGGCATCCCAGGCGTGGCCGCCGAACGATGAGACGGGTTCGTTGTACTTTTCTGTATAAGCCTTGACATAGGCCATGGTTACCTGCTTTTGCGGGTGATTAGCTGGAAGGATTTCAGCAATATTACAGGCGCCCAAGGGGCAGTATATTCCTTCAGCCGCACCTGCTGCGAGCTTGATGTTTTTCCGGCTTCCAAATCCATGGCTCTGGTACATCTTAATATTGGTCATTCCTAATTCTTTCCAGTTTCTCACCACAACCACCTGAGTGGGACCGATAGACCAGTTCACGATAGCTTGCGGGGACATCCCCTTGATTTTTGTGAGCTGGGCAGTCATGTCGGTGTCTTTTGGGCCATACTTTTCATCCGCCACAATGGTCATGCCGTATCTGGGAGCAAGTCGGAGCAACTCGCTCCGGCCACTGGCTCCATAGCCCGTGTTTACAGACGTGATCGCGATCCTTGAAATGCCATGCTTCTTCATATGAGTATAAATGGCCTCAACAGCCATGCTGTCACTTTGAGGTGTCTTGAATACCCATTTCCACTGTTCGCCTGTCTTCGGATTCTTCGTGACAATCTTATAACTTGCCGCACATGACACATTCGGTATCTTGCTCTTTTGCACCACTGGAATCACAGACAAAGAGAGCCCGCTGAGCGACGGCCCAATAATGGCACAAACCTTATCCCTGTTTATCAACTTTCTAACCGCGATTACACATTGTGTAGAATCCCCCTTATCATCGTAGATGATGAGTTTGAGAGGATGCCCGTTAATTCCCCCTTTTTTATTGATCTCTTCCTGGAGCAGAAGGGCGGTTTTCTTCTCAGGGTCGCCTAAAAATGAGGCTCTGCCGGTTACCGAGAACACCGCCCCCACCTTGTATGCTTGTGCGGCATGGGCACTCACAACCGGTGACAGCATCAACGTTACCGTCACCGCCGCCGCTATCAGGCTGGCGATACCTTTACCGATACTTGGTCTTGTCTTCATGTTGGCCATCCTCCTTTTGTGAAGTTTTGATAGGGATTTGGGTTTTTGGTATCAGTTTAGCTTTTTGAAAATATTATTGCGGACAGGCCATCCGATTGGAGACCGTCTCAAACTCGGACAGTGAGCCAGTCTCCAATCGGATGGCCTGTCCGCTCCGTATGTCTGTTTTTTAAAAGAGCTAAAGTGTTACGGTTTTTGAAAACATCCGGGTCTATTTTTAACCCGAATTTCACAAGTGTACGTGGAGAAGGTGCCCCGTCCTGTCATTGGAAGGGACAGCGAGACAATCTCTCGGTGACGGGATTGCTTCATCGCTTCGTTCCCCGCAATGACATTTTGAGACCTTTGCGAAATTCGGGTTTCAAGCGAGCTGAAGTATTGCCGGTTTTCAGAAAACACATTTAAGGCTTAGACTACAGCGTGTAGACAGTTTTTCCCTCCAGCACTTTGATACCGTTTTCCTTCAAAAGGCTGATTGCAGCATCAGTATCATCGAAACGGAAAATAATTACTGCATTCTTGCCGGTGTGCTGGACAAAGGCGTACATATATTCTACATTTATATTTTGCCTGCTTAAAACCTCCAGGACGCGGTTCAATCCACCCGGCCTGTCTTCCACCTCTACGGCAACCACATTGGTCTTTCCGACTGTAAAACCGTGTTTCTTCAAGGCCGCCTTGGCCTTGTCGTTATCACTTACGATAAGGCGCAGGATCCCAAAATCAGATGTATCGGCCAAAGAAAGCGCCCGGATATTGACACCGGCCTCCCCAATCACACGCGTCACTTCAGCCAACCTGCCTGCCTTGTTTTCGAGAAATATGGATATCTGTTCTACTCGCATGACACCCTCCTTCCATCCGGGATTGCGGATTATAGTTTGCGTTTGTCTATTACCCTCCTGGCTTTCCCCTCGCTGCGCTGGATGCTCCTCGGCTCTACAAGACGCACCTTACATGATACACCAAGCATGTCTTTTATATCCTTCTCAATATTTCTTTCCATGTTTTGAAGATCCTTAACCGCATCGGAAAATATTTCTTCGCTTATCTCAACCTCTACTTCCAACGTATCCATGTGTTCCTTGCGGTCAACAATTAACTGATAATAAGGAGATACGTCCTTTCTCGCCATCAGCACGCTTTCAATCTGAGTTGGAAATACATTCACACCCCGAATAATCAACATATCATCAGATCGTCCTGTGATACGCCCCATACGAACGAGTGTCCTCCCACACCTGCAGGGTTCTCGATAGAGCACAGAAAGGTCGCGGGTGCGGTATCGAATAAGCGGTACGGCCTCTTTGGTCAATGTAGTAAAAACCAGTTCTCCGGGCTCACCGTAGGGCAGAGGATCACCCGTTTCCGGGTCTATGATTTCCGGAATGAAATGATCCTCAAAGATGTGGAGTCCGTGCTTGGCCTCAGCACATTCAATCGCCACGCCAGGTCCCATCACCTCGCTTAGACCATAGATATCAACCGCATCAAGCCCCAACTCTTCTTCGATTTCCTTTCGCATATTTTCAGTCCACGGTTCGGCGCCAAAAACTCCTACCCTGAATTTGAGGTTCCTGAAATCTATTCCTTCTTCGCGTGCTACTTCACCCAGGCGAAGGGCATAAGAAGGTGTGCATGTGAGGACGGTGGCGCCAAAATCTTTCATTAACATGACTTGCCGTTTGGTATTGCCACCGGAAACCGGAACGACTGAAGCGCCCAGTCGTTCTACGCCGTAGTGGAAGCCGAGTCCCCCCGTAAAGAGACCATATCCATAAGCATTATGAACAATGTCTCCCTTGTGGGTGCCTGCAGCCGCCAGAGTGCGAGCCATAAGCTCCGCCCATGTGTCGATATCTCGCCGGGTATAACCGACCACGGTCGGCTTGCCAGTAGTGCCGGAAGAGGCGTGAATACGGACCACATTTTCCATCGGGGTTGCAAACATCCCGAAGGGATAGTTGTCCCTCAAATCCTCCTTCGTGGTGAAAGGAAGCTTATGTATATCCTCAAGCGTTTTGATATTGTCGGGCTTCACTCCCTTCTCATCAAAGGCTTTCTTATAAAAAGGGACTGTGACATAAACCCTTTCTACAAGATGCTGAAGCCTTTTTAGCTGAAGGGCTTCGAGCGCCTCACGCGGCAACGTTTCAAACTCTTCATCGTATATCATCGCTCATATACCCCCTTTAAAAGATTTGATTTTACATAAGATCTGGCTGCACATCAAGGCAGGCTCTTTCCTAAAAAATGCAAAAGGCCATGGAGTCTCACCTCATGGCCTTCATGTAGTAAATCATTATATAAAAAAACCATGGGGCACTTGAAAGCCTACCCATGGTCTGTATCTGCCGGGTGAGCGAGGATCCTACACAGACCCATGGGCAGGCTTCCTAAAGAAGAAAAGAAAGCCACCAGAAAAGGTCATTGTAAATTCTCCGAAACAGCACCCGCTCATAATCGGTATCTCATAATCAAATTCCTTGTACCTGTCAAGGGAATAATTTTTGTACCATCAGCCTGAGGCTGGCTTTGCTTCTTTCAGGCTGCGAATTTTTTCTCTGGCAAGGTCAAAATAGAGCGATTCCGGCCAACTTTCCACGATTATCTCATATGCATTAATCGCTTTTTCTTTATTCTTTATGGCCTCATTCATACGTCCCAGATTAAAATAGGCATCCGCCTTCATGAACTTGCCCTTCGTATCTGTTATTGATCGAAAAGCTTGTATTGCATTCCGGTAATCTTTTTTCCCCTCATATGCATAGCCCAAACCATTTAAAATGAGCTTTCGCAACATATGTTCGTGTGAAAAAGTTTTCAAAGCCCTTTGATACAATTCAATCGCCCTGTCATATGAACCCTCGCGATAGCTGGCATCCGCATACAAGAGGAGGCTCAATTGTCCCGCGGTGGTGGAAGGATATTTTTCCACTATTTCGCCGAGTCTCTTGTCGACAGTTTCCTGTAAATCGGCGGATTTTTCCCCCCTCGTTTGAGCCAGGTAATATGCGAATCCTTGCTCGAATTTTGCGTAGGCTCTATTCTCTGATCGGTTCGAAAAATACCGGAACGTGACAGTAACCAGAGCAAGGAGGAACAAGCCGCACAAAATGAAAGAAACCGTCTTTCGGTTTGCCCTCACAAACTGCATGGCCTTAGCTGAAAAGGTTAAAAATTCATCAGGTTCCTTTAAGAGCTGTTTCCTCGTAAGTCGTTTCTTCTTAGCCACGATGCCTCCTCTTGTGATAATGGAAAGTGGCTTGCTTTTAATACTATATCCCGGCAATTGCAAGGAGCCGTCCGAAGATTTACAGGATACTGTAGGGTTCTCTAAGCAAGTGATTCAGGAAACATTTCTCTATAACGAGTTTCCCTCTCAATATACCGAATTTTCCTTGACAAGAGGTCTTTTATTTTTCTGTCGAGACCCAGGAATTGAACTGCTATTGTTTCCAATTCTCGAGACATCCGACCCATTACCGGCAATATCCTGACCACCCTTGCCTCAACATCAAAGCTTTTTTCTTCAATCTCCAGGTCCAGCCTGATAATTTCCCCGGGCTTCAACGAATGCATCTTTTTGTAGGTAAATTTCGCCCCGCCAATCGAAATATCAATAATGTTGACTTTTTCTCTTTTGAGGCGAATAGCCATATTACTATCGGATGGCAAGTCCACTCTATAAAACATTCTCAGGTTGAATCGCTCAAGACCCGGCTGGCGAATCATAACTATTGCTTGCGTCGTCTGCGATCTTGATAGCCTGTAATCCTTTATGATTTCAGTCGGCACCGCGGTGACGCCATAACGAACCGGCCCTTCCCTTTCCTGCCTGACAAGGGTAATAATGACCCTGTTGCCGAGGTAACGCTTTGAGATAGGAGGGCTGGTTTGAGACAATACTATTCGCTCTCCGACCACATCGTAAACAGTTGCTCTTCTGACATCGATTGTTTCTTTTAACCAGCTCAGATCAACAATAACATCGACATTCAATCCCGGCGCGATATCCATTACAAAACTTCCTCATGTACAGAAAAGTGATTGCCTGAATGCGCTGCGTACGGCGTTACGGCGCCTTGCCTGATTCGGTATATTCAGCATACACAATTACGATTTTATTTCCAAGCGAAAAGAATTACCGTTATCCCGGAAACCTAAAACTGTACAGCCCTGGTAGGATCCGAAACCAGATTTTAGCGGCCTATGCTCTCTTCGCCGTTTGACATTAAGATTTTAGCATGATAGAAAGCCTGCAGAGACGATGAAATTTGCGTCTGCCATTGCGGTGAAAACAGCAGTGAAAATAATAAGTACGATCTAAAACAAACGGAAAGGAGAGATAAATTTGAGGGAGTTCAGAAGCTTGGAAGTCAAGGTTGTTAACAATGACTTAGAAAAAGCGATGAAAATCTTAAAAAAGAAGATCCAGAATGATGGCCTTTTCCGCCGGCTTAAACTCAAGAAGAGTTATGAGAAACCGAGCGAATACCGGCGACGGAAGCGCCGGGAATCCGAAAGAAGATATAAGATAGCCCGCCTGAAAAGCTCCAGGGGTTAAGCTGACGCCTGAGAATGTTTAGAGCGGATCGGGATCATAAGTCTGTTGGTAATGATTCATTTTTGGCAAGGGAGTAGTGCTCGAGTTCTTTGCTGAATTTTCCAGGCCCGGCGGCATCGCCGGGCTTTTTTGTTCACGCCGGTTTTCCGTCCAATAATTGCTGCATGTCCATCCGGCAGTTTTCTATACGATTTCGCCGGACTTTATGTTATATAAAACCCATGTTCTGCAAGCGCGATTCTGTGGCGATCTTCTTTCTGTTAGTGTTGTGGTCTTCACCAGTATTTGGAAGTCCTCCTGTAGCCCAGGAGAACCCTGATATTGCATATTACATCAGTGCCGACACTGTAAGCTACGACGCCGGCAGCAGCACTTACACAGCCAGGGGTAATGTATCCATCACCAGTGGTGATCGGTCGTTACGGGCGGATGCTGTTGATTTCAATGCAACGACGAAGGAAGCCGAGGCGTGGGGGGATGTCTATTTTTCCTCCGGCAAGGATTGGTTAAGCGGTAATCGGATCAAAATAAACTTGGAAAAAGAAACCGGCACAGTCCACAACGGAACCCTTTTCATTCAAGAAAACCACTTTTACATACGCGGGGAGACGATAGAGAAAACAGGAAAAAATTCCTATCACATTGATGCCGGCCGTTTTACTACCTGTGATGGTGATTGCCCGGATTGGGAAATCACCGGAAGGGATTTGAATGTCACCATAGACGGATATGGCACCGTAAGAGACCTCACCCTTCGAACCAGGTCCATTCCTATCCTCTATGCCCCTTTTCTGGTGTTTCCGGCAAAGACAAAACGTCAGACAGGACTACTTGTACCCCGTCTTCTTTACTCCAATCGCAACGGGTTCGAATACGATCAGCCCCTTTTCTGGGCAATCAGTGAAAGTTCTGATGCCACCTTTTATGAGCACTACATGGCCCGCCGGGGCTTAAAACACGGACTTGAATACCGATATGTACTGGAGCCTGAAAGCAAAGGGGCGATGATGTATGATTTTCTATATGACAGACAGATCGATGACGGCACCACTGGCGAGGACATTTCAGGATATCACTACGAAGGCTTCACGTCGGATGACGAGATGCGCTTGAATCGAAAACGATGGTGGCTCAGGATAAAGAGCGATCAGAATCTTCCATCAGGAGTGCAAGGAAAACTGGATGTAGACCTGGTTAGCGATCAAGACTACTTGCGCGAGTTTACGAGAGGTTATTCTGCTTACGACGCAAACAACTCTTATTTCTATAAAGAGTTTGGCAGGGAGCTGGACGATTCTTCAGATACGATCCGGCTCAATCAGCTAAGCCTTCACAGGGGCTGGAACAGATATAGCCTCAACGCCGACTTTCGGTGGTATGATGCCGTGATAATACGAAAAAATGACAATCCCGACCCCACACTTCAAAGGTTACCTCACATACAGTTTGAAGCCGCGAAACAGAGGCTTCCATTTCTGCCCCTCTATTTTTCTCTGGGCTCTTCCTACAATTATTTCTGGCGGGACTATGGCACCAAAGGACATCGCGCCGATTTACACCCGAGGCTCTACTATCCGATGAGCCTGTTCAAGTATCTTGATTTCGAACCTTCTTTCGGCATTCGTGAAACTCTATGGCAGGTTGAGGAATATGAAAACGAGAAGGGGGCTAAAGAAGACCGGCTCCTTTCGCGATCACTCCTCGATATCAGGGCGGATCTGTCAACTGAGTTTTCCAGAATTTTCCATCCAAATACTCACTCAATTGACGGGATCAAACATACTGTCAGGCCGCAGGTGGTCTATGATTATCTCCCGGTGGGAGAACAGGACGATTACCCGAACTTTGAGGGTATCAACGGTGGTATCGACCGCATTGAAGAAAAGAATCTGATAACTTATTCTATTACGAATGAGTTTACTGCAAAAATAGCTGAAAGCCAAAAATCGGGCAGCAAGAGGGACCTTCAGCACGAACAACACCCTGGAGTTTCTGGCTACCGTTATGTTGACTTTTGCCGGATCAAATTCTCCCAGAGCTATGATATTATAGAGGCGCGATGCGAGAAGAAAACCGGCGAGAGAAGACCATTTTCTGATGTCAAAGGAAAGTTTGAATTAAAATTTTCTCCCTTCTTGGGCCTGGATGCGGACGCTACGTGGTCACCGTATGATGGGGAATACAAGAGCTACAATGCGATCCTCAACCTTCGCGACAAACGGGGAAACAGTGGGTCGGTAGATTATCGGTATACCCAGGGCAGCAGCAAAAGCATCCTGGCCAACCTGTTGCTGAAACTTTCTGAAAGAGGGTCCCTATTGTGGGAAACCGAACGCAACTTAAAAGATGGACAGGACATAAAGCAGGTTATCGGGGTTAGGTACCAACCTCAGTGCTGGTCGTTAGACTTTACCTACACCCACGACAGGACAATAGATTCACGCGAATACTTCGTCCAGATTAGCCTTCACGGCCTGGGCAAGATCGGATTTTAGGTAAAAGTAAGAACTTAGGTTTCTGAAAGCATCTGGGCCTATTGTTTAGAAAAGCTAAAGTGTTACGGGTAAAACATTATGGGGGAACAAAGTGAGAGGTCTCGCGCCTGGTATGTGCTTCACACTCGAAGCCGCTTTGAGCAGGTTGTATTTGATGGCCTTGAAAAGAAATCCTTGGAGACTTTTCTTCCGAAGGTAACCACCTTGAGCAAGCGTCGCGATCGGCGTTTGAAGATAAGGATCCCTCTTTTCCCCGGCTATGTTTTTGTAAGGAGCGATCTGAATCCTCATGAGCGCCTTGAAATCGTCAAGACCATAGGGGTTGTGCGGCTGGTTGGAAACAAAGACGGCCCCATTCCTGTGCCTGATGAGGCTATTGACTCGCTTCGGATCATGGTAGCCGGGGATAACCGTGTTTTGACTGGAACCCGGATGAAGAAAGGCGATCGTGTCATAGTCGTCGACGGCCCTTTTACCGGCATCATGGGAACATTTGTAAGATACCGCGGACGGGGGCGTGTCGTCGTCAGTATTGAAGCCCTTGGGCAATATGCCGCGGTTGATGTGCCGGAAGATTATGTAGAAAGAGTCCCTCCAGGATAGCTTGCTGTGAGGTGTTCTACATTGACACGATAGCCCTTTTTCCTTATAGTTTTGGTGTAAAATAGCGAGGTGTGTATGAGTTAAGATTTTTGAAGATATTGTAACGCTTTAGCTCTTTTAAAAAATAGACCCAGTGAGCATACGAGCACTCCGGTTACAAACCCCGTTGTTGGAAAACAAAGGACATGGCACATCTTCCCCAAGATTTTTTAGCAAAAAAACGTTTTAATGACCGCTCAAGGGAATTTTTGTTTGGGCAACGGCCCGTCAGAAAAATCAAAATTTAAACCCGACACCTGAATCATATATTCCACCCACTCGAAACTGGCTTTTCAACCATGGCTGACAAGCAACAATTAAAATCCCTAATAAACGAGGCGGAACTTTATAGAACCCAGGGTCTATTGGAAGAATCTCGGGAAAAATACCTGGAGGCCCTTCAACTTGTTAGAAAAGATCAACACCTTCGGAATCATAAGAAGCTTATAACCGCCCTCCAAAACAAAATCCTGGGTCTCGAAAAAGCTCTGGCTGCATTGACTCGGGAAACACCCCCTCCGGAACTGTCTCAGGATCTGAAGAGTTTAATCAAGAAATTATTTTCGTTTTCGAAAAACAAAGATACGGCCGCAATAGAAGGTGCGATAGCCCTTGCTAAGTTTGGTCAATATGAGAGTGCCATAGAAGAATTTAAGGGACTGATGGAAAAAGGTACTTTGCCCCTTGTAGCGGCCAAGAACATCATTAGATGTCAGATGGCATTTACTTCCCCGGATGCAGCAATTGATCAATTCCGGCAATGGTTATCCGGGGAATTATTGTCAAACGAGCAGTTAAAAAACCTACGGTCGTTTCTCGGCGATCTTTTGCGAAAAAAGAAGATTGGAACAGAACTGCCGGAAGTAATTGAAACTCGTGCCCCGGGACCTGAGGGGATTCAAGAGGAAGAGGCCCTTATAGACATATCTTCGGTTAGTATCAGACTGGAAAGTGGGCCTTCTGAAGGGAGCAGAGCGGATCTTGATGTCAATTTTCAGTCGGGTAATGTCATAAGCGTGATCATTTCGGCGAATAACAAGAACCTGATAGATAGTTTCAATGTTGGAACCCGGTTGGAAGATATTGAATTCTACTCCCCCATAGCTATATTCAGAGGGTCCGGCACCATTTCTCGAAAGACACGGATAGCTTCCGGTCCCAAGCAAGGAGATTATCTGTTCGACATAACAATAAACAGTGCGTAGGAGGCTGAGTCGCTCCCAGTCAAACCGTGACCAAGTACTATGGCTATCTTCGATATGAAAAACAGGGTCATTGAGTGTAAGATAGTATATTATGGCCCGGGGCGTGGTGGTAAGACCACTAATCTGAAATACATTTTTGAAACTTTCAAAAAACAAGTAACCGGCGAGATGGTTTCCATCAACACCCGGGGCGATCGCACGCTTTTTTTTGATTTTCTTCCTCTCGGCTTAGGGAAGATTAGGGGTTGCGAAGTCAAGCTTCAACTCTACACCGTTCCCGGACAGGTAAGGTATAAGTCCACGCGGAAGTTGGTCCTCAAAGGTGTCGACGGTATAGTCTTTGTTGCCGATTCCCTCCTGGTTCGTCGAAAGCACAACATGTTATCTTTAAGAGATCTGCAACAGAACCTGAAAGAGCAGAACATGAGCATATTCAAGGTTCCATTAGTGCTTCAATACAACAAGCGAGATCTTGCCTCAAACGGTATTCCTCTGATTCCTCTACAGGTGATGGAGCGAGACCTCAACAGGCAGCTTAAGGTTCCATCTTTCCCGGCAAGCGCCTTGAAGGGAACGGGTGTAGGGCGGACATTGAAGGAAAGTATCAAGCTGACACTCCACCATTTGCAACAAGAACTAAAGTGGGCTAAGTAAAGGGTATGAGATATGGTGAAGCGGCACTTGCGGGAGAATTAAGCTTTCTTGGACTGGCAGATGTTTTCCAGGTACTTGGCGGGAACAACGGTACAGGAACGCTCCGCATCACAAGCAAGTACGCCCCGGGCACGGGACTGATATATTTTTCGAACGGCAACCCAGTAAATGCCACCATTGGCTCCCTGCGGGGCATAGACGCCATTTATGCACTCTTTGGATGGACCGAAGGAAGATTCGAATTCCATGAACAGGAAGTTCAAGTTGAACATGCGGTCAACAATAGCCGCATGGAAATTATACTCGATGCCCTGAGACTGTTAGACGATGGAAAGATCCCAAAGGTCGGGCCCCCGTCTCCCGAAACGCTCTCTGTCTCCCCGGCAGAAGCCACCGCGTGGAAAGAAGGCAAAGGCGAGGCTCTGCCGGTCATAAAAGGACCTTTGATAGATTATACATATGTCGTTAACGAAGAGACATACCACGGCGGAGAGACAATTGCGGCCGAGGGGGGGCACGGTACCTGGATTTGGGTTATTCTGGAAGGAATAGTGCGGATAACTCGCGAAACATCGAATGGTCCTGTGACCATCGTGAACCTTGGCGAGGGGGGTATAATAGGCAACCTCGGATCTTTCCTGAGGCATGACCATATTCGAAATGCCAGCGCCACTGCTGTGGGTGATGTCCAACTTGGTGTATTGGATGCCGAGCGCCTTTTTTCGGAGTATTCATGTCTATCGTCTAAATTTAGAGAATTTCTTTTAAGCCTGGATTCCAGGCTGGAAAAGATCTCAGACAGGGTTGTGGAATTATTTACGGAAAGGGATAAACTGAGTGAATTGATAAAAGACAAAAAAATTGTCATAAAGGAAGGTTCGACAAAGAAAGATGCGTTTGTCATAACGGAAGGACAAGCCTGTGTGGCGCGCCGAACTCCGCAAGGATACTTCCCACTGTTGGCCCTCGGGAAAGGGGACGTCTTCGGGTTTGTGCCATTCATAGATATGGGTCACGAACCTCGCCGCGCCTCGGTGTTAGGATCAAAGGATTTAAAGGTGAACAAGCTTGATATAGGGAAACTCCAGGAAG
>QMMV01000011.1 GCA_003647435.1 Deltaproteobacteria bacterium
TACTGGGACTGATCGCGCTCAAACTACCCCATGTTCTGGGTGTCGGCTATCAAACTGTAAATTTATGTCTCGGAATCTCTATAACCTATTGACATCATAGATATTTATTAGCCCCATTGCAAACTCGCTCAGGGAATAATGGAATGATGGAACAGTGGAATGATGTACAAGAAAAAAAGACCAAAATCCTCTTGAACCCAATCTTCCACAATTCCATTATTCCAATTGTGAGCGAAGCGAACTAAGTTCGGAACGTACTGCTTACAGTTACCCCCTTCCCCGACTCTTTTTACAGGTTCATCAATTTTTTTGATAAGGCACAAGTGATGGCAAAAACAAAGTCTGGAAACACATGCTTTTAAAAGATGATTTCGTTGCCACCCTTCCTGTTGGTTTTCGCATTGACTGGAGGCCTGTTTCTCGTTATAAGCGTTGTAAAAATTTGTCGGGTTGAGTGAAGAAGAAAAGTGTGGCAGTAAATGAAGTGAAAAAACTTGAAGGGAAGACAGGTTTGTCATGCTGAGCTTGATGAGAAAACATGCCGGCTCCTGGCTAATCAAACTGGCCTTAGGCGCCATTGTTATTGTCTTTATATTCTGGGGAGTAGGAAGTTACAGGGCTCAAAGAGAAAACCGCGTTGCAGTTGTCAATGGAGCGGTTATTTCCTTAGATGAATACCGCGCTGTTTACGATCAATTGATCCAACAGTACAGGGAACAGTTTGGCGATTCCCTTGACGAAAACCTCATCAAGACCCTTGGTCTGAAAAAGAAGGCCTTGGATGAACTGATTGATCGGGAGCTTCTTCTCCAGGAGGCAAACCGGCTTGGTCTGCGCGTAACGAAGGAGGAGCTTGCCAGGGCCATACAACAGGTGCCTGCCTTTCAAAGGAATGGGCACTTTGATCAGATGCAATACGAGCGGATATTGGCATACAATCGTATGAGCCCGGAGACATATGAGGCACGTAAGGCGCAAGCGTTAATTATGGAAAGGATCCAGGCCCTCATTCTTAGCTGTATCAAGGTGTCAGACGCTGAGGCATTAGAAACATTTAAGTGGCGTGAAAAGCAGGTGAGTTTCAAGTATGTGCTCTTTAAGCCATCTTCGTATCAGGATGTTAAGCCGACTCCAGAAGAAGTCAAAACTTATTTTAGTAAAAACAAAGAGCGATATGAGATACCGCCGAAGGTGAAAGTTCGCTATGTCACCTTCCCTTTCAAGGAGTTTGAGTCTAAGGCCAATATTTCGGAAGAAGAGATAAGCCAGTACTTTGAGCTGAACAAAGAACAATATGCGACCCCGAAAAAAGTCAGGGCGCAACATATCCTTTTCAAGGTACCGCAGGATGCCAAACAAGAAGTAATAGACAGCGTGCGCAAAAAGGCTTTAAAGGTGCTTAAAGAGGCAAGGGCCGGCGCAGATTTCGCCACACTGGCCCGCAAGTATTCTGATGATCCCGGCAGCAAGAAAAAAGGCGGAGACCTCGGTTTTTTCACCAGAGATCGTATGGTTAAGCCATTCTCCGACGCTGCCTTTGCCCTGGCTCCAGGCAAGATCAGTGAGCCCGTTAGAACTCGTTTTGGCTGGCATCTCATCAAAGTCACAGCTGTTCAGGAGGCGAAAGAGCCGGTGCTTGCTGAAGTGTCAGACAAGATTCGGAGAAAGCTTGTCAAGGATGCAGCCAGAACTCTTGCCTATGATCGTGCAAATGAGATCTATGACGCCTGTTACGCCGCGGGTCGTATAGATAGTGTGGCTGAGGCCTACAAGCTAAATGTACATGAGACACCTTTCTTTGCCAGAACAGAGTCTGTACCCGGAATAGCGATGACAGAGGAGTTTGCCAGAACAGCATTTGACCTCGAGGAAAATGAAATAAGTGAGCCCCTTGAGCTATCCGATGGCTACTATATTCTTGAAAAGATTGATCAAAAACCATCCACCATTCCCGAGCTCAAGGCGGTAGAAAACAGGGTGCGCAAAGACCTAATCCGGGACAGGCAACAAGAGCTGGCCAGCAACGATGCAGAGGACTTTTTGAATTGCCTGAAAGCTGGAGAGGAGTTTGAAAAAGAGGCCGGGAAACGCAAGCTTAAGGTAAAAACCACAGATTTTTTCAAGCGGTTTGGACCTATCCCGGGAATCGGCTTCGAGCAGGAACTCATCAATGCAGCGTTTTCGCTAACCCCTTCAAAGCCCTTAGCAGACACTGTCATCAAAGGAAACGAGGGCTATTACGTGATTTGTCTAAAGGAGCGAAAAGCGCCCGAAGAGAAGGAATTTGAAGCCAATAAATCGGAGATCAAGTCTCGCCTTATGCTTCAGAAACGCCAGGAGTGTATGGAGCAATGGCTTGCCGGGTTGCGCCGGCACAGTGACATCAGCATTGAAAAACATTTTCTTGAATAATGCGTAAAGCTACCGCTGCGCTTTTCAAGTTGCACATTACAGCAGGCGTTTGCGCGCTGTTTTTTCTAATCAGTTGTGCTGCACCCGATAACAAACCGCCAGCCCGCCCACGATACCCTAAGCCTTATAAAGTCGGCAAACAGTGGTATCATCCCAAGAGAGATGCTGTCGGGTTTCGTCAGCGTGGGATTGCCTCGTGGTATGGCGAGGATTTTCATGGTCATAGGACGGCCAGTGGCGAGATCTATAATATGCATGCAATGACGGCAGCCCACAAGACGTTACCTCTCGGGACCTATGTGAGGGTTCATAATCTGAGGAACGGGAAAAAGGTGGTAGTTAGAATAAACGATCGCGGCCCTTTTGTGCGTGGGCGAATCATTGATCTATCGCGCCGGGCTGCTAAACGCATCGGCTTAGTGGGCCCGGGGACAGCGCCCGTGGAGATTGTCGCACTGGGAATACCGAAGCAGGTCACAGTCAATGGAAAGATTCGCAGGACATTTGACACTATAAATTATGATGTTGGAGATTTTACCATCCAGGTAGGTGCCTTCAGGGAAAAAGAAAAAGCATACAGGCTTAAGGAAAAGCTATCGCAAAGGTACAAAGGTGCTTACATTGCCAAGTACCAAAGCAGCTGCGGTATATTTTACAGGGTTCGGGTCGGTAGATGGATGAGTCTGGCGCAAGCCAGGCGATATGAAAGGATACTCGAAGCCAACGGGTATCCTGATGCAATTGTTGTGGCTCGTTAAGAACCGGAGTTAATCTTTTTTCTTAAGATGCCTGAGGTCTTGAAAACAACAACCCTCCGGGGACGGAGTTGCAGGTCTTCGCGTGTTTGAGGATTGCGACCACGTCGGGCCTTTTTTTCCTTGACGATAAATTTGCCGAACCCACTTATAAGAAGGTCCTCTCCGCCTTCCAGGGTGCGTTTTATGATTTCCAACAAGTCCTCAACAACTTCTTTGGCCCGGTTTTTCTTTAGACCAAGTTTGAGATAGACCTCGTTGACAATATCCTCTTTGGTCAAAGCCATTATCTTTACTCCTTTCCTTTTGTGCAACTATTGGTTGAAACAGGACAAAACCGGAACCTTTCAGTTCTCCTTATATGCATAAGTTTTGGAACACTGTCAAGAATTTATTAATTACGAAATAAAAAATCGGCATCGGTGTAGATTTTTGAAAATATATGTGTATTTTTCAACAAGGATGGAGTGAGTGATTGAAAAATTGAAAATTATTTTTTTGGACAGAGACGGCGTTGTCAACAGAGATCGGCCTGATTATGTAAAAAGCTGGGCAGAGTTTGAGTTCTTGCCCGGAAGCTTAGAGGCCCTCAGGTTGCTGACAGCCAACCATTATCATCCTATTATAATTACAAATCAGTCCGTAATCAATCGAAAAATGGTTACAGAGGCAGAACTCAAAATGATTCATGAAAAGATGATAAGCGCTGTCGCCGCCCAGGGAGGCAAGATAGAAGCAGTTTACTATTGCCCTCATCTCCCTGAAGATGATTGCGACTGTCGCAAGCCAAAGCCAGGCCTGATTCTCCGCGCGCAAGCCGACTATGGGCTGGATCTGTCTGACACGTGCATGGTAGGAGATAATTTAAAAGACATTCAATGTGCCCGCCTGGCAGGTTGCGGAAAGGCTATCCTGGTTCGCACCGGCCACGGCAAGTACGCCGAACGCATTTGCCGCGAGGTGAACGTATTGCCGGACTATGTGGCAGATGATCTGCTGACTGCTGTCAAATGGCTCCTTGAAAACGAGCGATGAAAGGTTGAGCATGCAGCTTTAGAGATCTCTATTCCCCAAATTGTTTATCAGGGCTGCTATATAGCCTGCTCCAAATCCATTGTCTATATTGACGACACAAACATTAGAAGCGCAACTATTGAGCATTCCCAGCAAGGCAGTAATCCCGCCGAAACTTGTCCCGTAACCAACGCTGGTAGGAACACCAATCACCGGTTTGCCGACCAGCCCCCCCACGACACTTGGAAGAGCCCCTTCCATACCGGCCACTACGACAAAGACCGAGGCTTCGGACAGCAATCTGGCTTCATCCATCAAACGGTGAATTCCGGAAACTCCTGCATCGTAAAGCTTTTTCACGCGGTGTCCCATGGTGGTAGCCGTGACTACAGCCTCTTCTGCCACAGGGATATCTGAGGTACCTGCGGCAATCACTGCAATAAGACCATTGTTTATTTTTCTAATAGGCTGTGATTCGTGTACCAGGATACGAGCTTCTCTGTAATATGTAGCATCAGGATATTCTGCAAGGAGGGCCGCGGCTTTTTCAGGGCTCAGGCGGGTTACCATGATTGTATCTTTCTGCCTTGCTATGGCGTTCATAATTCCCAGGATGTGTTCCGGCGATTTGCCTTGTCCAAAGATCACCTCGGGAAAGCCTTTTCTCAAGGATCGATGGTGGTCCACGCGTGCGTAGGCAAGATCCTCAAATGGAAGGCGCTCCAGTTTGGAGACAGCTTCATCGATGCTCAAGCAGCCGGATGCAACTGACTTCAAAAGTTCTCTTAAGGTCTTTACATCCATCGTAATATTGAGTTTTTTTAGCAGGTTGGATTTTTTAAAAGATATGTTCGCTTTTTGAAAAGGCCAGAGTGATGCGAATTTTCTAACAGTGCCCTCATGGAAAGTCAACGATAATTAAGTCCTTCGGCCAACAGATGAAGTACCATTTAAGCAGCATGTATAATCTTAGATTTTTGGTAACACTTTAGCTCTTTTAAAAAACAGACATACGCAATAATATTTTCAAAAATCTAAACTGATACAAACTGATACGATTTTTGAAATTTTTCCTAAACGGCTAAACTGATACAACAAGATCACTTAATAAAGCTTGATTTTTAAGTGAAACATGATATTTGGAAATGATCATATTACCATCTGCCGGCCTAAAGGAGACTGTATATGGAAAAGACGGCTTATGCCTCGGTCTCGGAGTTTAAACCGGGCCGTTTTCTCCTGGGAAAACTGCCTCAGAATGAGGACCTTATTGTATCCATTCTCGGCATTTGTGCGGCCAACTCTGTTCAGACAGCCGTATTTTCTGTCATCGGTTCAGTTACATCAGCTACTTTGGGCTCCTACGACCAGTACCAGCATGTGTACGTGACATTTAAAAAATCGGAGCCTCTTGAGATCATACATTGCACCGGAAATGTCTCCTTGAAAGAGGGGAACCCCCATGTCCATGCTCACGGCGTATTTGCCGACATGAACGGCCAGACTGTAGCCGGACACGTTTTCTCAAAAACCCTGATCTATGCAGGCGAGATCTTTATCCAGGAGCTCCTGGGCAAACCTCTGAGCAGAAAGTATGACGAGCGAACAGGGCTTTTTCTCTGGAACATGCCAGGGCCTTGATGACCGCTCAAAGGAACTTTAGTTAGGACAACAGCCGGGAAAATAGAACTCAGGGGCTTCGCCCCAATTGGAATACTGGAACAACGGACACGTAGTGAAGCTCGCGCTCACGATGGGCACCGATATCCCCTCATCCCCTGATCGATGCTGCAACAGTGCAAATAAATAGCTATAATCTCAACTGGTTATAGAGATTCCGAACGTAGTAATTAATCGACGAAAAAATCATCAGGAGGCAACAAGAGAATGGAACTGAAGATCAGCAAGGTTGACACACCGGGAAAGGTTCAGGATGATTCGGAACTTCCGTTTGGAGAGATTTTTACAGATCATATGTTCAACATGGACTACACGCCGGAATCTGGATGGCATAACGCACGTATCGAACCTTATGCCCCTTTTGTTATGGATCCCGCCACGATGGTTCTTCACTATGGCCAGACCATCTTTGAAGGCCTGAAGGCATATCGAACCAAAGATGGGAAGATCCAACTGTTCCGCGCGGATCAGAATATGGCAAGGTTCAATAGATCCGCGAGCGTTGTGTGCATCCCGAAAATCGATGAAGCCTTTGCCCTGCGGGCCATAAAGAAATTGGTCAGCATAGAAAAAGACTGGGTCCCAAGTGCCCCGGATACTTCTTTATATATTCGCCCCACTATCATAGCAACCGATCCTTATCTTGGCGTCCGCCCCTCCAGGACATATCGTTTTTTTATTATTCTATCCCCCGTGGGTGCCTACTATCCAGAAGGATTCAACCCTGTGAAGATATGGGTGACAGACAAATATGTGCGGGCAGCAAAGGGGGGCTTAGGAGAAGCCAAAACAGCCGCAAATTACGCAGCCAGCCTCTATGGTGCCGAAGTTGCCAAAAAGGCCGGGTACACCCAGGTGCTATGGCTTGATGCCGTAGAACATCGCTACATTGAAGAAGTGGGCACCATGAATATCTGTTTTATAATCGACGATGTGGTGGTTACCCCCGCCCTCACTGGCAGCATCCTGGCAGGGATTACCCGGGACTCTGTCCTTACCCTGGCTCGTCACTGGGGCATTAAGGTAGCCGAACGTCCAATTACGATAGATGAAGTTATGGAGGCCCATAAGAATGGTGCTCTTCAAGAAGTATTCGGCACCGGAACGGCTGCTGTCATCTCTCCAGTAAGCCATCTGGCATGGCACGATGAGGTGATTCAGATCGGAGACGGCGGTGTTGGACCAATGGCTCACAAATTTTACGAGGCCATCACTGATATCCAGTACGGACGCGCAGAGGACCCCTTTGGCTGGGTGGTTCCAGTGGAAGAAGACCTTTAGTTTATCAAGCATGATGGTCAAACAGATCAAAGTCGGCTTCATGGATGTGTTTTGCTACATCGTGTGGTGCGAAGAGACGCACAGGGGGGTGATAATTGATCCAGGCGTGGATGAAGAACGTATTATTGATACGGTCCGTAGCCTTGGACTTACTATTGAATCTGTTGTTAATACTCACGGTCACCCCGACCACACCTGTGGCAACCGCAAGATCAGGGAATTCACCGGGGCAAAGATATATATGCATGCTTTGGATGATCAGTTTTTCAATACTGACGAAGGCAAATCAATGGCTCGACAGATGGGGCTTGCACCCTCACCGCCGGCGGATGTTCTTCTCCACGATGGTGACGCCATACATTTTGGTCGCCAGAAACTGATTGCATTACATACCCCGGGTCACACCCCAGGCGGGATCTGTCTATACGGCGAAAACAACCTTTTCACGGGAGACACGCTTTTTGTAGGAGCAATCGGGAGAACCGATCTGCCGGGCGGTTCTCTCGAAATCCTGCTTCAATCTATCAAAGAAAAGATACTCTGCCTCCCGGACAATACCATCATATGGCCTGGCCATAATTATGGGAGCAGCCCGACTTCCACTCTTGGACTCGAAAAAATACACAATCCCTACATCACTGATTTTTGCTGATTACATCGCGGTTATCCATGCAAACGCTACAGGATCACATGATGAATGACTTTGAGCCTGAGGATTTTCTGCGCAGCTTTTTTTCCACAGCGAAGTCCGTCTTGCTTTCCCCCAAACTCTTTTATGAAAACATGAAAAGAGAAGGGGGGCTTCGAAACCCTTTTACGTTCTTGCTCTCCTGCGTGCTTATCCATACATTGCTTATCTGGATGGTGTTCAAAAATTCGTCTCTCGTCGTCGTCGATATAGTAAGCGGAATCGGAATGCCATTTGTAACCGCCGGTATCCTTTTCTACATCGTGACCAAACTTTTCAAGGTACCAGGCACCTATGAAATGGCCTTCAGGGTATGCGCCTATGCGACGGCGATAGCCTTGTTTTCTTGGATTCCAGTATTACTGATAAGCCTTTCCTTACAGTTGTATCTGGTGTACCTGATCGCCGTTGGTCTCAGTTCCGTTTTTTCGTTCAAGCTCTCCAGAGCACTACTGGCTGTTGTCATAACCGTCTTCATATATGCGGTAGCCTTTACGGCTATTGGCCATATCATAGGAAGCCCATGGCCTAAAGCAGGACCATAAAGTGAGAAACGGAAAAATGAATGCCCTTTTTCGGCCGTTTGCCGAGAAGATGAGAAAAAGCGGCCTTGCCCCGATAGTGATTGAAAGCTTCAGGCGCTATTACAGCATGTTGGTGCAAGGGGAGCCCGGGCTGATCTCAAAAGCAGATATTGATCCTGTAACAGAAGGAGAAATTGCCGATTTCGAAAAGCTGACAGAGTTTGCCAGTGCAGGACGAGCAGCTGCTCAAAAAGCTGTCTGCATCAAACTAAACGGGGGTCTCGGCACAAGCATGGGGCTTTCAATTCCCAAAGCGCTCATCAAGGTAAAGAACGGCCTTAGTTTTCTGGACATCATTGTCAGACAAATCTTCAGTTGCAGGCAAAAACTCGGGTTTAAACTCCCTGTTACTTTCATGAACAGTTTCAGCACCGAGACGCACACACTCCAAGCCCTTTCACGTTATAAAGAACTGCCGGCCGCCGATGTGCCTTTGAGCTTCTTGCAGCACAAATTCCCTAAGGTATTGCAGGACGGACTCGGTCCGGCCATTTGGCCTGCAGATCCTGACCTGGAGTGGAACCCACCCGGCCATGGTGACATCTATCTGGCGCTGGTCACCTCCGGAATGCTAAAAACGCTTCTGGATAAAGGTATCCTTTATGCGTTTATCTCGAATTCTGACAACTTAGGTGCCATTATAGACGATGCGATCTTAGGATATTTTGCCGAAAACGACTTGCCCTTTTTGATGGAAGTTACAGACCGCACAGAAGCGGATAGCAAAGGAGGACACCTGGCGCGCCTGAAGGACGGGAGACTTACGCTTCGGGAGGTAGCCCAATGCCCCGAAGAAGAACTGGACGAATTTCAGAATATTAAATTATACAGGTATTTTAATACAAACACCATATGGGTAAATCTTGTAGCGCTCAAAGAGCTGCTTGAGGCACATCACAATGTTATTAATCTACCTGTGATCATAAATCCCAAAACGGTTGACCCGAGAGATGATTCATCCCCTGCTGTATATCAGCTTGAAACCGCCGTGGGAGCCGCTATTTCCACATTTGAAGGTGCCATGGCGGTTCGCGTGCCGAGAGCACGCTTTGTGCCGGTTAAGAAGTGCAACGATCTGCTTTTGCTCTGGTCCGACTGCTTTGTTCTCACGGATGACGCGCACGTCATCAAAAATCCAAGAAGAAAGGGAGCGATGCCGCTGATAAAACTCGATAGCCGCTATTATAAGAAAATCGACCAGCTTAAGGCGCGCTTTCCTTATGGAGCCCCTTCTTTAGTTGACTGTGTAACGCTTGAGGTAAAAGGAGATGTTGTCTTCGGGAAAGGGGTTGCTATCAAGGGAAACGTGGTAATCACGAACAACTCGGACAGACCCTTCACCATTGCCGACGGAAGCGTGATAGAAAACGATGTTATTTTGGCATGAAAGTGAAGGGTGTATCTACCTTGTTTTTCCTTCGTCTTTTCTCTTTTTACGCAAAAATTGCATAAGATCCTCATATCCCATTGTGTTTATCACATCATTGCTTTCTAACCATCCCCTCCTGGCCACAAAAACGCCAAGGTTAAGATATTCCATTTGATCCAGAATGTGCGCGTCTGTCCCGATAGTTAATCTGACTCCTTTATTTTTCGCCGCTCTCGAGAGAATGTCACTTAAATCGAGTCTTTTAAAATAGGCGTTGATTTCCAAGCAAGTCCCCGTTTCGGCTGCTTTGGCAAAAATTTCTTCCAGGTTCAGTGCGTATGCCTCTCTTTCCGCCAAAATACGGCCGGTAGGATGTGCAATGCTGTGCACGTAAGGATTTTCCATCGCCTTGACCATACGGCTGGTTAAAAGAGCTTGATCCTGCTTGAATCCTGAATGGATGGCGGCCACGACGAAATCCAGCCCTCTTAATACCTCATCAGGATAATCCAATGTGCCGTCACTTAAGATATCTACTTCTGTGCCGCACAGCAGCTTTACATCAGAGCTTGTCCGATTAAAGGCATCTATTGCTTTTCGTTTTTTTCTTATATCCTCGATGGAGACCCCGCCTGCTATCTTTAAGCTTGGGGAGTGATCACATACCGCGACCCATCGAAGCCCCATTTTTCTCGCCTTCTCAGCAATCTCTGATATTGTTGCAGCCCCGTCACTATATTTCGAATGCACGTGAAGGTCACCCTTAATCTCCTGTAATTCTACCAACTCCGGCAGCTTCCCTTCCATAGCCGCCTCAATTTCCCCCCTATCCTCCCTTAGTTCAGGAGGAATATAAGGCAGGTCCACCGCCTCAAATACCTCCCGTTCTTCCTTGCCCCCGATCCGTTTTTCCCCTCTAAAAATGCCGTATTCGTTGATTTTGAGTCCCCTTCTCACGGCCAGTTCGCGTATCCGGATATTGTGTGCCTTCGATCCCGTAAAATAACAAAGGGCCGCACCGTAACAGTCTCCTTCTACTACCCGTAAATCAACCTCCAGGCCATCCCTGGTACGGATGCTCGATTTGGTTTCGCCTTTACCAATAACATCAGATACCTGGGGCAAATTCGTAAATACCTCCATCACGCGCTTCGGACGAGAAGAGGAAACCAGGATATCAATATCTTTTACGGTTTCTCTTCGACGCCGCACACTGCCGGCGACTTCGATCCTGTCCACGGGAGAGCGCTTTTTCAAAGCCTCGATAATTTCTCCAGCCAATGGCAAAATAAGGCCTAAAGGTTTTCTCTCCAGCCCTGTTTTCAGTAATTGGATTCCGTTTAAGATATTTTTCTCTGTTTTGCCCTTGATGCCGGGCAATCCCTGAATCTTATGTGCCAAACAGGCCCTTTCCAAGTCGTCTAAGCTAACGATGCCGTAATGGTCGAAGATGATCTTCGCCGTGCGGGGACCTACGCCGGGAATGGCTAATAGTTCAAGTAAACCTGGTGGAACTTCCTTTTTTAATTCTTCGTAGATTTGCAAGGTACCGGTATCAATTATTTCCTTGATTTTTTGCATTAAGTCTTTACCAATACCCGGGATTTTTTTCTCTTCAGCAACAACTACCTTGGTTATATCGTCTGCTAAATTTTCGATGTTCTGGGCCGCTCGCCGGTATGCTCTAATTCGAAAGGGATTTTCCCTCTTTATTTCAAGCATGCTGGCGATATCATAGAAGAATCTGGCTACTTTTCGGTTTTCCATTTTTCTCCCGTTATTAGAGCCTCTCTGACCTCTCGAACGTCAACATCTTCCTTGACTATCTATGTAAGCTTCTTCCTGGCACCATCTGTAAAGTTTCGCTGCGATCATGGACGGCTTGTAAAATCCCTACGTGTAACCGCCAAACAAGTCAGGATACTTTCTATTACTTCTTCTTCAAGCTTTTTTCAAGAACGCGGCGTCGTTCCGACTTTTTCCTTGACGGACAAGGTTCTCTTTCATAACGTTACAATTTAGAGAGGTACCATTTCAGCCCCTTTAAAAGATAGACCCAATGAGAATGCACGCATGCAATGATGTTTTCAAGAACCTAAGCTGTCGCTTCAAAAGCAACTTCCAATAAGTTACATCACGCAAGGGAAACGCCGGCCCCTTGAAATACTACCTACTCCTGCACGAGGGGAAAGCATGACGCGAGCTGAAAGAAGACAACACCCAAGGAAGGACTCACTGAACCTCCTCTCATATATTTGCCTCGATGAAAATGACCATGAACTTACTCAGGGCATGGGGCGGACGCTGAACGTATCTGAATCTGGAATCCTTCTGGAAACTTATCGGCAAATAGATACAAAACATGTCTTACTGTTGGATATCGGTCTTGCGGATGACCTGATCGATATAAAGGGAAAGGTTATTTATTCCAAAAGCCTGGAATGGAGTACTTTTCGGTACGGAATCCAGTTTCTTGATATGGATAAAAACGTGCTTCTGACTTTGAAAAAATTTATCAAGGCCTTCAGGAAAATGAAATCATAAGGGCTTGCATACCTGCTCGAAAATCTTGTCGATGCGTTTTGCGTCTGCGGTAATCCAGTAAAGCCATTTGTTGTTTCTAAACAGATAATGGACCCGTCCCATGCCGTCAAAGGCAATCACCTTGTGATCGTTCATGTTTAGAGTGCGATAATTGTGGAAGGGTGACCTTCTGTTGTGTTTCATCTTGTGAATCATCACCACAAGCTGGTTTTTCGCAACTTCTTCGGTGGCGGCTTCTGATCCCCATATGATCGCTTTATCATGTCCGGCTTTGTAATGAGCTACAAAACCTTTCACAATGTTTATGTGCTTGCCGTGAAGCTGATTGATGGCCTCACCCGCGTCGTCGCCTGTCGCCAACTTAACCAGCGTAAGGCCTTCGATATTGGGATCAAACGGGAGGCCATGAGTCGGCTGATTACAACCAACCAGAAAAAAAATGCTAATAATCCAAATTGGCAATCTATGAATATACCGGGCTAACTGCGACATATGGTTACAACCTGTGATGTAACGTAACACTTTAGCTCTTTTAAAAAACAGACATACGCAATAATATTTTCAAAAATCTAAACTGATACGATGCAACTACTTTTTTACCCTAACCTTCACGGCCATTGCATGGGCTGAGAGGCCCTCAATCCCTGCCAATCGAATGACGTCAGGTCCGTCTCTTTTCAAGGCCTCTTCTGTGTAGTGAAGAACACTCGTTTTTTTGATAAAGTGATTTACAGAAAGCGCTGACGCAAACCTGGCACATCCTGCCGTGGGAAGTACATGGTTCGGTCCGGCCACGTAGTCGCCCACTGCTTCAGGTGTGTGAGGGCCGAAGAAGACCGCACCAGCGTTTTGAATACAACCAAGATACCGGAGCGGTTCTTCGACATGAAGCTCGAGATGCTCAGGCGCAATATGATTGGCAAGCTCAAAGGCAGTGGCAAGATCCGGGACGACCATCAAGGCCCCGTAAGTTTTTAGTGATGCCTCCACAATGGCCTTGCGCGGCAGCTCTTCTGTCTTGCCGATGAGCCCATCAGACACGGCCCTCGCCAGTTCCGGGGACGTCGTGATCAGCATCGCCGATGAGAGCGGATCATGCTCAGCCTGGGACAAGAGGTCGGCTGTGATATAGGCGGGATTTGCCGTGGTATCTGCTATGATGAGAATCTCGCTCGGGCCCGCAATCATGTCAATCCCAACAGAGCCGGAAACCATTTTTTTGGCAAGGGTTACATATATATTGCCCGGCCCTGCAATAACATCTACCCTGGGAACAGTTTCGGTACCGTAGGCAAGGGCGGCAATTCCCCAGGCGCTTCCGGCCTTATAAATTTTCTCCACCCCCGCCCTCTGTGCAGCTATAAGGAGATGGGGATTTACCTCTCCGGTCCTGGTAGGAGGAGTCGTGATGCAAATATTTTTCACGCCTGCAATCTTAGCAGGAATACATCCCATCAGTACCGAAGAGACCAGAGGTGTTTCGCCACCTTTTCCTCCCGGCACATATATTCCTGCTGCGTTTACCGGGCGAACAAGCTGGCCCAAGAGAGTTCCGCCGGCATCAGCCGTAAACCAGGATTTTTCAACCTGGTGTCTGTGAAATTCCTCTATTTGTGTTGCAGCCTTGTTGAGGCTCCTGATAAAGCCCCTGTTTACCTGACAACGGGCTGCCTTTATCTCCTCCTTTGTTACTTGCAGCGAACTGATGGGAAGGTTCGGAGCGTCAAAGCGATTAACATAGTCAATCAAGGCCCTGTCCTTGTTCTTTCGCACGTCCGTCAATATTCTTTTGACCACCTGTATGTCCCTGGCCTTGAAGTCAACACACCGGTTTACGATGGTATCCAGCCTCTTTTTAGCCGCTACCGAGGGGTACCTATAGATTTTCATGATTGTTCCTTTCTGCATCGCAGCGGTTCACATATCTTCTGCATCCTGTATCATAAATACTTTTTGACTGCCATGACATTGTAGTGCGTTTCTCATGTTTCCTTAGCTTAAAAGACTGGTTGGAAGTTCATGAAAATCAAGCCTTGATCCTCCCGCCTCAGCCCTTTGAAAAGATATTTAGCACATATTTTAAAAAATCTAAACGCCACCTTTACTCTACTATACTCTTGCAAATGAATTGATTGTATTGTAATTGGTCAGACATGAGCACTTGCGAAAAGAACGTATCACTTTAGCCCGTTCAAATAACAGGCAGAAAAAGGGGACAGGCCGTCATTCGGGTTTCGGCTTTCAATGTTCATTTTTCTGACGGGGCGTTGCCCAAACGAAAATTCCCTTGAGCGGTCATTAAAACGTTTTTTTGCTGACAAATCTTGGCAAAGCGGAAGATTCGCGATGTCAACTGTTTGAGTCCGGAGGGCGAGTTTTGACATCGCCTGTAGCAAGCCTTAGATTTGTCAAAAAACGTTTTAGACCAAGCGAAAAGGGATTTGGGAAACAGGCCGTCTGACACCTGACACTGTTTTTTTTCTATGCGCTCGGTTACCTGCCTGCCTGCACGCAGCCGCTCGAGTTTGAGACGATTTGTAATCGGAGTGCCCATATGCAATGATGTTTTCAAAAACCTAAGCTGTTACAAAAAATCGTATCAGTTTAGCTGTTTCAAAAAACAGACACACTGAGCATACGGGCAATCCGGTATAGACCGCCTCAAACTCGAGCATAACCGAGCGTAAAGAAAGAACAGCGCCTGGACGGTACAATAACATGAACTGGTTGCCAACATCAGTTAGGCTAAAGCA
>QMMV01000012.1 GCA_003647435.1 Deltaproteobacteria bacterium
TGTTATTGTACCGTCCAGGCGCTGTTCTTTCTTTACGCTCGGTTATGCTCGAGTTTGAGGCGGTCTATAACGGATTGCCCGTATGCTCATTGTGTCTGTTTTTTGAAACAGCTAAACTGATACCAGAAATCTAAACTGATACCCTTTCGCTCGTCAAGAGCCATAACACTCTCGGCAAGCCAAATCAACCCTCCCCTTGGTCTCACCCCTACGCTAACTTTAGGATATCATCACCTTACAGCCTTTGGACAAGCACCTCCGCAAAGAAGCTTTCGTTTGACAAATCAAAGAAAATAACATAGCCTCTCGCAGGGAATGGGCACAAACTGGCAAGGAGGCATGGATGATGGAACCTGTTCTAACCAAGATCGCCGTTATCGGGATGGGTTATGTTGGCATACCTGTGGCTGCCCTCCTCGCGGACCAGGAAGGTTTTGATGTAACCGGTATCCAACGGCGATCTCAGCGTTCTGGATGGAAAATAGATGTATTAAATGCAGGCAGGTCGCCCTTCGAAGGGGAAGAACCTGGACTGGACAAACTCATCAGGAAGGTTGTTCAAAAGAAAAGCTTCAGGGTAACGGATGATTTTTCGGCAATCAAGGATATGGACATCGTCCTGATCGATGTGCAAACACCCACCGATGGTCCGGAAAATTTACCAAGATATCTTTCCCTTAAAGAAGTCTCCAGGCACGTTGGTGCCTATATGAAAAAAGGAGCGCTTGTAATAATCGAGTCAACGGTGGCACCCGGCACGACACAGTACGTTGTGCAACCCATACTGGAGAGAAAATCCGGGCTCAAGGCAGGTCAGGATTTCTTCCTTGCATATTCTTATGAGCGACTCATGCCCGGTCATCTGCTCGATTACATCAAGAACCTTCCCAGGATCGTAGGGGGGGTGAACAAGCAAAGCCGTGACAGGGCGGTTGATATGTACAGGAAAATCGTCAAGGCTAAAATTTTGTCCACGGATATACTAACAGCCGAGGCATCCAAGACGATAGAAAATGCATATCGAGACGTAAATATCGCCTTCGCTAACGAGATGGCACTGGTGTGTGAAAGTCTGGGAATCGATGTCTATGAGGTGCGTGAGCTTATCAATTCACGGGCCGAACGCCATATGCACCTGCCAGGCATTGGCGTGGGTGGGCATTGTCTTCCAAAAGATACATGGCTTCTAAATTATGGGGTGCAAAGATACGGGAAGTTCGCCATAAAACCTGAGTTCGTTCGACTTGCCAGGAAAATAAATAACTCTATGCCGGTCCATGCCGCACAGATGGTTAAAGAAGCCCTTTCATCCAAGGATATTCAGCTCAGGGATGCCAAGATCGCTCTATTGGGTGTCGCCTATCTTGAAGATTCTGACGACATCCGCAATACCCCCGCCTACGATCTCATCCGGGAGCTTGAGGCCTACGGTGCCGAGGTCGTGGCACATGATCCATATGTGCAAACCTTTCCTGAAGCCGAACTGAGCCACGATTTGAATCAGGTGGTAAAAGGGGCTGACTGCATCGTGATCTCCACCGGACATAAGCCGTATTTCAATATGAACCTGAAAGAGTTAAAATCCCTTATGCGTACACCAATTATTGTTGACGGCCGAAATGTCCTCAACAGAGACAGCGCCGAAAACTCAGGCTTTCTTTATAAAGGAATCGGCAAAGGTTAAGCCACGAATATGTGACTATGGACGCACTCAGCGCTATTATAAAACGTGTCCAGCAAAAGAAGGAAGATTATGCCACCTATGCATTTGATAATGTGCAAATGACGGTGTTAAACACCTTTTTTGACCTTGCACAGGAATATGACCGTGTGGAGAATCTTTACTTGGTAATTGTTGGGGTGCCTCGCGTCTTCTTTGGATTGGAAAGTAACCTATTTCTGATAGACCCAAAGACAGATATGATAAAATGGGCAGCAAACAGTAATACAGGCCTGAAATCCCCGGAGGATAAGGTCCCTCGCTACATTAGAATCACACGTGCTCCATATATGGAAGCCGACGCATATATAGTGCCCATCCATGGCAGAAAGACACATGCAGGCTCCATCGTTTTCCAGAAGCCACGAGATATTATTGGAATATTTGAGGTCAAGCAGGCCAGCCACCTTCCACAACCGAAGCTTTTTTTTCTCCAAAAGTATGTCAACCGAATAGGCTATAACCTGTACAACAAATTTCTTGCCGAACAGAGTATCCAGCACCTCAAGTTCATCAACAATTTAGTGGCGGATATGGAGCACAATGTAATCGCCCCTAATATTTACTATAAGTATTACTTTAGAAAGATCCGGAAATATCTGAACACAGGTAAGGAAATCGAGAGTGAGCTTGACAAACTTCTTGATGAACTCAAGTACAAGCATCCAGAGGTATACGCCCGCATCGCCGAAATACACGAAAGAATGATCGTAACTAACAGGGCCATGTTCAGCGATCAGGAAAAAATCGAGCAACATTATAAACACACCAGTCTTTTTCTGGAAACCTTGTTTCGCCCGGATCACTTTGTTTATGGTGAATACATCCTGAAAAAAACCTCATGTTACCTGTGGCGCGATATTGTAAAACCCCAGCTTCAACGATACAGGGATCGCTTTCTCAAACAGGGTATCGCCATTAACCATATCCTGGAGGACCTCGAAGAGGCTGAAGACATTCAGGTCAGGGTAGACAAAGGGCTGTTGGCTCAAGTGGCGGATAACTTCCTTTCAAATGCTGTAAAATATGCTGAACCGATCACCGACGCCTCGGGAAAGGCGGTTAAAAAGGTTGATTGCAAGATGAAGCTCTTGAAAAACTTTCTGGGAAAGGGGCATGATGCCGCCCGGTTCGATGTGTTTACTTCAGGACAACCGATCGGCGAGGATGATGCAGCCAATATATTCGAGGAAGGTTTTCGGCTTGGCCAGAGCGAGGCTGGGCAAGGCACAGGACATGGACTTTATTTTGTAAAAAACGTGATTGAAGTTCACGGCGGAACCGTTGGTTGTAAAGCGGAAGAGACGGGAAATGACTTTTATTTTATTATTCCTGTCACATAACAGAAAAGTTGTCTCATGGTTTCTCGCCATCATTGTTTCGAGCTTTGCATTGTTACCCGGTAAGGGCAAAAGCATTTGTGCTGAATCGGTACTCACCCCCCGGCCATTTGCTTCCCTGCAGCTTCGCCTCATACATGACGGATTTGACTCCTCTGAAATACGAGCACTCTATTCCAGGTCAGAAGTGACTTTTCAGCAACAAGATGTTGTTGCCTACTTCATGCACAAAGAAGCTGCTTTGAACTATGAACAGTTTCTGACACAACCTTCCATTAAAGAGGCAACTGAGTATCTGAAGAAAAACGGATGCCTCCTGAGAAAGGCTCAACACCTTTATGGAGTCGAACCTGAAATCATAACCGCCATCATGCTGGTGGAGTCAAGATTCGGGACTTGTGTTGGCAAGCACCTGGTTTTCAATACCCTTTCGACGCTGGCAGCGCTTGCTGACGAGGCTAACAGAAACAGGCTGTGGCACATCAGGGTAAAACGGAAAATGCCGGGTTCAAAGGCGAAATTCAATAGATGGGCCAACCAGAAGTCTACGTGGGCATATCGTGAACTTAAGGCCTTGCTCCGGTACGTGAAAAGCCAAAAGATAGATCCTTTTTCCCTGTATGGGTCCTATGCGGGTGCGATGGGCTTTGCCCAGTTTATTCCTTCAAGTGTGCTTGAATTCGGCCAGGACGGCAACAGAGATGGCCACATCAACCTGTGTCAACAGGAAGATGCTATCAGCAGCATAGCGAACTACCTCAAGCAGCACGGATGGCGCCTCGGTTTGAGTCGTGACAAAGCCCTTGAGATCTTGCTGTATTATAACCAGAGCACCTATTATGCTGACACCATCTTGAAAGTGGCAAAACGCCTGTCAAGGACTACCTTAAACTGAGGAAAAATACGGGGATAAAGGCTATTTACAGAACTGCTGTCGGCAACATGGTGGCAATATGAGTCATGGTCTAACTCTTCTGATATTCTTGATCCCCATCGTTCCGACCTTTTGGGCGATAGTGGATCTGGCTTATCGCGATTTTGTTTCTATAAGGAGAAAAGCATTGTGGGGAATATTTGTTGTCTTTGTCCCCTGCCTGGGAGGGATTGTTTACCTCCTCTTCGGACGCAGGCAAGGTAAAAAAACCACTTAGTGTAACTGTTCAAGAGCCGTGAGTCTAAATGGAAAGCGGTGGGATTTTCATAAAGGCCAGTAATCTACTCAAATAGGGACAACGGTTTTTGCTCACGCAGGAGCTACCAGGCCGGTTAGAACCTCTAACAATCAAATCCGAAGTAGTCTGCTGAAGATGATCAAAAAGGACGTCCGGCTGGAATGGGAATTAAACTCTGTGATATGGACAGGAAAGACCATGAAAAGCTGAAACAATACATCGAGGAGGGATCAAATGACAGGAACACGGAATGAAGAAAAACTTTCCCTCATTCAGGATGCGGACCTAACCGGGAAGGTGGTACTCGTCCGCGTAGATCACAATGTCGTAAAAAAGGGGGTTATCAGGGACCCATATCGGATTGATCGCACAATCGGGACCTTTTACAACATTGTAGAAAGAGGCGGGCGGATTATCATGATGACCCACATCGGACGGCCGCGGAACAAAAAAACCGGCGAGATCACTTGCGACGCTTCCCTCTCAACAGAACCGGTTGCAGCCTATCTTGAACGTAAGCTTCATACCAAGATTCATGTGCCAACCTTTCCGATTGAAGGAAAGCGAGGCATCACCGCGATTGACACCTCGATTAATCTGGCGATCAAGGATCTCAAGCAGCATAAGATTGGCGCAATCTATTTGCCCAATACCCGCTGGTTTGAGGGGGAAGAGGCAACAGGAGAGATCAGAGACTCTTTTGCCCGTCAACTGGCCGGCCTCGCAGACGTCTTTGTAAACGACGCTTTTGGCTCCTGGCAACCCCATGCTTCCACTTATGACATCACAAAATACCTGCCTTCATACGGGGGTTTTCTCATGCAGGAAGAGATCCGGCACTTAGACCAGGTGCTCAATCCCAAACGTCCCTTTGTTGCCGTAGTAGCCGGTGCTAAATACGACACAAAGATAGGTCCTCTGAATGAGATTTATAAGAAGGTGGACCGCCTGATCTTAGGAGGGGTGATTTACAATACTTATCTGTGTGCGAAATACAACATTCAAATCGCAGGAATCCCGGATGAAGACATTGATGCAGCTAAGAAGCTCGTTTCGCTTGACAAGGAAAATAAAAAGATCGTGGAGCTCCCATATATTGTCGAGTCAGAAACCCCGGGTAAAAAGGTTCAGGGAAAATATGGAACGATCGCTATTGACGACCTTGTCCCCGGCAAATCCTATGGATATGTCCTGGATATAGACCCAAGATCCTTTTCAGACAAGGAAGTGGCTGATGTGATCAGTTCGGCCCGAACCATTTTTGTAAATGCGGTCATGGGCTATACACCATATTTTACTGAAGGCTCCGAGGCCCTTGATCGCACCATCGACAAAAACCGCGCTGCCTTGAAGTTTTATGGAGGCGGTGACACGCTTCAAGAGTTTAAGGACCTTTGTCCGGGCCTTTACCTTTCGGTATTAGACGATGCCCAGTATTATTTTTTCACAGGGGGCGGATCTGTTCTCAAAGCGATCGAGCAAAACGATGCTTTAGGAATGAAGCCTCTGCAGGCCCTGATTGAAAATAAGAAAGCGATGGAAAAGGGATTGACACGATAAGCCAGTTGATGTAGTTTTCCTCAGGTATAAGAGGTCAACCGGATAGCAAGAAACGAATTTCGAACAACCAAACCTAAGAGGTCCCATCGTCTAGCGGCTCAGGATACTGGCCTCTCACGCCAGAGACACGGGTTCAAATCCCGTTGGGACTACCAAAAGAAAATCAAGGGGTTGCGCCAAAAACGCAACTCGTTTTTTCATGCCTAAATAGCAATTTCCAACCTGTTTATGCGGCACGTCGCCAATAAAAAAACAGCGGCGTTTGCCGGGCACCAAAAGCAACCCTCCGGAGCGACTCTGGCAGGAAGGTATCGCCGGCGCAGATTTTTTCATTGCCGCCATCGGCTCTGCGATTGAGGGCTTTGGGAAAGACAAGAAGGTGATGGATAAAGTCGGCCACCGTGCCGACCCAACAAGGGCAGGTGCGGTGGCCCGCCCTACGGCGTTGATAACGGTTGCCCGATGTTTTGGCGGGCACGGTGGCCTGCCCTGCTGACCGGGTCATTTCTGCTTTCTCCTCATCAGCCGGTGTAATTCCTCGCTCAGCTCCCCGATTTTATAGGGTTTGGCAACGACTCCCCGGAAACCGTATTTTTTAAAGTCAGACATTATTGGGTCATTCGAATAGCCGCTGGAAACAATCGCTTTAACTCCAGGATCTATCTCAAGGAGTTTCTGAATGGCATCTTTGCCTCCCATTCCCCCGGGAACGGTTAAATCCAGGATTACCGCATCAAAAGGCTCGGCAGATTCTTTCGCCTTTTTGTAAAACTCGACCGCTTCAGCCCCCTCTTTGGCAAACTCAACCTTATAGCCTATCATTTTAAGCATTTCACCGACAACTTCTCGTACTGCTTCTTCATCATCCATCAGCAGAACCTTTCCCTTGCCTACAAAAAGCTCTTTCGCCTTCTCCTTCTGTTTCAAAGGTTCTTTTTCAGAAGCGGGAAGGTAGATATAGAAACTTGTTCCTACACCTAACTCGGACTCTACACTGATGTATCCATTGTGCCCCCGAATTATGGAATAAGCTGTGGTGAGCCCCAAACCGCTCCCTTTCTGCTTGGTGGTAAAGTAAGGGTCAAATATCTGGGGGAGATACTTTTCAGCTATGCCGGTCCCTTCATCCTTAACGGTTATCTTTACATATTTTCCAGCCGTCACGGGAAGGTTGTGTTCTGCTCCTATAGATATATTCTCAGCTTTCACCTTGATTATCCCGCCTTCCGGCATAGCCTGGTCAGCATTGATAATCAGGTTGTTGAATACCTGGGTCATCTGCCCTTTATCCACTTCGACCGGCCAGAGATCATCGGGTAAGGAAAAATCACACCTCACATTAGAGCCCCTGAGGACAAAACTGGCTGAATCTTTGATCAATTCCGAAATAAAGGCTGCTTTTTTAACCGGCTCTCCCCCAGTGGCAAAGGTAAGCAGTTGCTGAGTTAAATCCTTTGCACAAAGAGATGCCTTTTCTGCCTCTTCTAAGCTTTTAAAAAGCTTGTCATCCGCGCTTGCATACATCTTTGCCATACTAATGTTACCCAAAATTGCCATTAGAAGGTTATTGAAATCGTGGGCAATTCCGCCGGCCAGAAGACCGATTGATTCAAGCTTCTCAACTCTCTGAAATTCTTTTTCCATTTCCCTCTGCTTCGTAATATCACGAAAGACCAGAACTACGCCGATAATTTTACCTTCCCTATCGAGGATGGGGGCTCCGCTGTCAGCAAGGACTCGTTCAGTGCCATCTCTGGATATAAGCACCGTGTGGTTTGCCAGACCAACAATCCCTCCGGTTTGGATGACTTTATCTACCGGATTCCCACACCGCTGGCGTGTCTCTTCATTAATAATATGAAAAACCTCGGTAAGAGGTTTTCCAATGGCTTCTTCTTCTTTCCAGCCGGTAAGGTCTTGAGCTATTTTATTCATTAGGATTATAGCTCCCGCGGCATCAGTACAGATTACCCCGTCACCAATGCTTCGCAAGGTTACCGAAAGACGCTCTTTCTCTTCAGCCAGGATCGCCTCCGCTTCTTTCCTCCAGCTGATATCAGAAATAGTCACGATAAGATTTTCCAGCGGCTTTGAAGTGTCAAAAGAACTTGCCTTAAGGTGTGCATCAAAGACTGACCCGTCCTTCCGTTTCATCTTTGCATCAACCTGTGCTGGTTTCCCCTGAGAAATATATTCTTTAAACACCTTCTGAATCCGTCGGTATTCTTCCCCGGAAGCACAGAGCAGACTTACACTTCTCCCCGCATAATCACTCTGTTTTGCTCCAAAGAGGGTGAAAAAGGTTGAGTTTCCCCAGATAAGGATACCCTCCGCAAACATTCCGATTCCCACAGGAGAAGCAGAAAGGATGTTATCCAAGAGTTCTTTATTCTCTTTAAGCATCTTCTCCTGCCGAATCTTTTCGGTTTCATCCCGGGCAACAACAAAGATAATATCTTTTCCCTTTTCATGAATTTTATTCGCCGTTAAATGAATGTTTAACAGATTCCCATCCTTACGCTGCCATATTCGACCTTCTAGTCTAATTCCTCCTGATTTCAGTACTTGTTCAATCCAGGCATCAATACCTTCTTTATCGTGGTAAATAAAATCATAAATTGTCAACTGGGATATTTCATCTGCTTTACAACCAACAAGCTTCAAAAACGCTGGGTTTGCCTCCAATACTCGCTTTGTGCCCGGGTCAAACAAATAAATGGCATCTACTGAATTCTGAATCAGCATCTGATAGCGCTGCTCTTTTTCTCGTAATAATTCTCTCATTCGCTTGAGCTCGGTTATATCTATGAAGTTTCCCAGCGCAGCCGGCCTTCCTTGGTACTGGATGGGGGTAACAGTCTCCACAATCCACTTCATTTCCCCGCTTCTGGCAGAAACCCCGAATTCATAGGGAAATTGGCGCTCTTTCTTCAGCATCTTTACCGCATTCTCCCTGACCATCTCCCGGTGCTCAGGAACAACCAGCCTCAAAGGGTCCGTACCTACCAATTCGTCTTCACTGTATCCCGTAATTTTCTGGAAATTTGGACTTACGAGTTTTAATTTGCCATCCTGCACAATATAGATGCCAATTGGGGAGGTAAGGATCAAAATTTTGGAAAATTCATCCGCCCAGCCGGTTTCGGCTACTGACCGTTCCAGCTCAGCGATCCGCTGGCGGGTCTTCGCCAATTCATTTATCAGCTCCTTTTTGGTTTTTTCCTCATCCTTCATAACGCCCTCCGGAGATAGTGCAAGCAGGGATTTAATTCCAGACGAATAATTTTTTCGAAAAGCTCATACCACAACTTACCGGTTAAAACCAACCCAAATATCAATTAGGGAGCGTGTATCAGTTTAGATTTTTGAAAATGTCTGTTTTTTGAAAAGGCTAAAGTGATAATATCTATTATTGTGAAGGGTCGCTTTCAGTTGCGGGAAAGCTTGGAAGTGCCGCATATCTCCAATATCGCATGGTCAAGAACAATCCTTGCATCATGGCGCGTTGTTTTGAGGCGGATATCTGCATCGAGCAGTATCTTCATGGCTTTGGCAAGCTCCTCGAATGTATAGTTATCCGCTTGCTGAAGTGTCTTGTAGATTACAAAAGGGTGGGCGTTTCCGGGGAAAAGTTCTGTTTCGTGTTTTTGAAGCTCCGGCAGAATTATCTTCTGGAAAGCGCCGTAGCTCAGGCCTCGCTTCCAGCCAATGCCCTGGCTGCAGCGAATGAAATCCCTGGCCAGAATTAGTTTTCGTACCTGGTTGATGATAGTTGCAAGTATCTGAAGCGGATAAAAGTTGGCCTTTAAAAGCCTCCCAATAAGAAACAGCGCCTTTTGGGTCGCTCTTTCCCCTATTGCGTTGCTCACTTCGTAAATAGGATCCTCTTTGGTCATGTCCAGGGCCTGTTCAATATCTTCGAGCTCGATTCGCTTTTGATCTCCGACAAAGGTGATCAGTTTTTCTAACTCATTATTGAAGTTGCGAAGGCCGCTGCCGGTCTTTTCATACAAGACCTCAAACCCGCCAGGGGCGATCGTCTTGCCGGCAGTTTTCAACGCCTCTCTCATCTGAGCTTTTAGTACCTCTTTTTGCTGACGTCTGCCCGCTGTCTTACCCCCCTCACCAACAGAGCAGTCGATGACTACCCCTTTTGCCTTGATTGTCCTGTACAGCTTCCGGCGCTTGTCAACGAAGTCAGTGGTGAGAATAAGATGGTTTGTCTCGGGAAATCCGGCTTCAATAGCCTCGGTTAACACATCTGCATCATCCTGATAAGTCGGTGCGGTCATGTTTTCCCGCAGGCAATAATCAGCAACCTCGTTCAACCATGGGCCTAAGTGCTTTTCGCCGATATCGAACGTATTGCGTAAAAGCGAGGCAATGTCTCCGTCGCCGGCGTCGTTCAGGGGCAAACGGGCCATACTCAAGACCTGGAGAAAATAGACCGCAGAACCCATTAGGTCTTCTTTTTCAAACGCTTCTTCTGCCTTACCCAGCAGGTCATCGACATTGGCCTCTGATGAAAAGATATTTGTGCCATGCACCGCAATCGCTTTCCTGCCGGCAAATATTGGGAAAGTGTTCAAACGTTCAACCAGGTCATAAATATTAACCACTGCCCCATCGAGCGCCTCATAGTTCAGGGCCTGTTCCGCTACCGGCACCAGAGCATTAAGCAGACGCTTGAAAGCAGCCTCCAAGAGAAACTCATTTCCATACAGGAGATAAACCGGCGCAACTTTACCTGTTTTGATATTATCTAACAATCCGGACAGATCTTTATAGCTAATGTCGCTTCTCATTGTCATCCGTGTGTAATGCCTGGCGTTGGCTGAATTCGAGTCGGAGCCTACCCCTGGATTCCCCCTCCACGGGAATGACGAAACGGGGCGGAAATGGCGAAACCAGATAAATTCGATTCTTTACGACTTCATTGCTTTCGCCTCTTCAAAACAATCAACATCACTATCGCCACAGCCGCCATGATCGATCCGAGGAGCTGAGAAGTTGAAATTGCGCCTCCAAAGAACATCCCGCGCGGATCTCCGCGGAAGATCTCTATAATCGACCGTGTAACGGCATAAAGAAGAACATAGCTCCAGAAGAGCTGACCATCAAACGACTTGATGCGTCTGAGCCCCACAAGAAGGGCAAATATCAAGAGTCCGTTGAGAGAGGAATAAAGTTGGGTGGGATGAAGTGGTATCCCTCTTGGCGCCAGAGACTCGGGATCCGTAAACACGACAGCCCATGGCAGGTTACTCGGCTTTCCATAACAGCATCCTGCACAGAAACAGCCGATGCGGCCTACAAACTGTCCAAAGGCAATAGAGGGAGCTAAAATGTCTGCCGTCTTCAGGAATGAAAGTTTTTTACTCCTGATATACCACCACGCAGCGATGAAGGCACCAATGAAGCCTCCATAAAATACAAGCCCCCCGTGCCATATGCGTACAATCTCGACAGGATCTTGCTCAAAAGTCGGCCAGTTAACAACTACGTACAAGATTCTTGAGCCAGCTATTGCAGCGACAAGAACATAGAAAAATAGATCAAGTATCTTCTCCGGATCTTCCCCAACTCTTCCGGCTTCACGCAGAGCAAGGCCCATGGCTGAAAGAAAGGCCATGGCTACAAACACGCCGTAACTGTGTAAAGCAAAGGGACCTATGTGAAAAAGAATAGGATGCATGGCAAAAGGTTTTACGAGGTTATATTTTTTTCATCACAAGATGATACAACAATATCACTGTCCCGATTGAAATGGCGCTGTCTGCCACATTGAAAGCAGGCCAGTGTAAAGGGCCGACGTGAAAGTCAAGAAAGTCTATTACCTCCCTGAAGCGAAGCCGGTCAATGAGGTTACCTGACGCCCCGCCAAAGATCATGGCAAGAGCGGCAGCCACCCAGGGCTTGCCTGCCCCCATTTTTTTATAAAGGTAAAAAATCACGCACAAGACCAAAACGGAGATTCCCAAAAAAAACAGCGTAAGATGGTCTTCGTTAAGGCCTGATAGAAATCCGAAGGCACCGCCTCTGTTTCGAACATGGACGAGGGAAAAGAAACCTGGAATGACATTTCGCACTTCACCTTCGGGAAATGTATGTTCGACGATCACCTTGGTTAGCTGATCAACCAGCAGTGTCGCCCCTGCAAAAAAGATCATTTTATTATATCTGTTTTTCAAATCGCCGAACCAGCAATATCCCTGAGAACCTGCACACAACGGGAGCAGATGGTCGGGTGAGTCTTATCTTCCCCTACAGAAGTGCTATACATCCAGCAGCGCTCACATTTTTTCCCCGGCGCATGGTCGACAAGTACCGAGACACCCGGGATTTTATCACTATGGTAAGCCTCTTTGAGCGTGCCAGGCGGTACAATCGACACTGCAGAGACAATAAAGACCGTGCGCAATTCATCAACTGTGACGCTCATCGTATCAAGAAATCCTTCCGGAAGGCTCACTGTAACTGCCGCATCGAGAGAGTGACCGATGATTTTCTCGTTTCTGGCTTTTTCAAGGACCTTACTAACCTCTCCCCTTAAGGTCAGGATAGATTCCCACCTTTCGGCGAGTTTTTCATCCAGAAAGTTGTCATTCACCTCCGGCAATTGAGTCAGATGTACGCTTCTGATTCTCTCCTTTTGCTCAGGCATATTCGCCCATATCTCCTCGGCAGTAAACACAACAATGGGAGCCATAAGGCGTGTTACGGTATCAAGTATCCTGTATAGCGCCGACTGGGCAGAGAGTCTTTCACGCGATCTTGGATGTGAGGTATAAAGTCTGTCTTTCAAGACATCCAGATAAAAAGCGCTTAGATCCAGCGTACAATAATTGTAGAGCCTGTGATAGACCGTGTGAAACTCAAAGGCATCATAGGCAGCACGAACCTGCTTTACCAGGTTCTGAAGACGGTGAAGCGCGAACCTGTCAAGTGACAGCATATCTGTATATCCGACCATATCTGCCTCGGGATCAAAATCGTTTAGGTTTCCGAGGATGAACCTGCTTGTATTACGAATCCGCCGATAGGCATCTGTAAGTTGTTTTAAGATTTTGTCAGAGATCCTGATATCATCATGATAATCTGCAGCCGCAACCCACAATCTGAGTATCTCGGCACCGTACCGGTTAATTATTTCACCGGGCGCAATGACATTCCCCTTTGACTTGGACATCTTTTCTCCCTTGCCGTCGACAACAAATCCGTGGGTGAGCACACTCCGGTAAGGGGGCCTGTTACGGGTACCCACCGCAGTCAGCAGGGCACTGTGAAACCATCCCCTGTGCTGATCACTCCCCTCTAAATACATGTCTGCCGGCCACCTGAGATAGCTCCTGCTTTCAAGGACGGCCGCATGGCTCACCCCGGAATCAAACCAGACATCGAGGATGTCCATTTCCTTCTCAAATTCCTTCCCGTTACATTCAGGGCACCTTGTCCCCTGTGGCAACAACATAGAACTGTTCGCATCAAACCAGATATCTGCGCCATGCTGCTCAAAAAGTCCGGCTACATGGTCAATGATCTCCCTGGTGATTAAACAAAAACCACATTTCTTGCAGTAAAAAGCTACTATCGGCACACCCCATGAGCGCTGACGTGAAATACACCAGTCCGGGCGGTTTTCAACCATTCCGTAAATCCGGTCACGCCCCCAGCTCGGGATCCATTTAACATCATCAATACATCTAAGGGCGTTTTCTCGAAGATCGGTCTTTTCCATAGATATAAACCATTGTTTGGTGGCCCGGAAGATAACCGGCTCCTTACACCGCCAGCAGTGTGGATAGGTGTGCTCTATCGTTCCTTTGCCGACAAGCATCTTGCAGTCTTGAAGCTTATCAATAACCGGCATGTTGGCATCAAAGACAAAAAGACCGGAAAAAAATTCCACATCGCCTGTAAAACATCCGTCATCATCGACAGGTGAGTAGACATTCAGGTTGTAAGTAAGACCCACCTCATAGTCTTCCCGTCCGTGACCGGGCGCGGTATGCACGCAACCGGTTCCAGCCTCCAGGGTTACGTGCGGTGCCAGGATGATTAAAGAGTCGCGCGGATAAAGGGGGTGGCGGCAAACTTTCCGTTCAAGCGCTTTAGGGTCAATCGGTGCCAGCACCTCATAATCAATAATCCCGCACTCCTTCATGCTTTTTTCAACGAGTTCTTTCGCCAGGATGAAAACCTCATTCCCTCCAACACCCACTGCCACATACTCAAGCTTAGGATGAAGAGCTACAGCTAAGTTGGCCGGAATAGTCCACGGAGTTGTCGTCCAGATGACCAGGTAGAGTTTTTTCCCTTTTAGGGCAGGAGACTCGCTGCTTATATCTGAAACAAAAGGAAACTTCACATATATGGAAGGAGATCTGCGCGATTTGTATTCCACTTCTGCCTCCGCAAGGGCGGTTTTGCACTTGCTACACCAGTAAATAGGCTTTTTACTTTTGAAGAGACTTCCATCAAGAGCGAATTTCCCAAACTCCCTTACAATTGTGGCCACGTAGCTGTTCGTCATGGTCAGGTAGGGATTGTCCCATTCGCCCATCACCCCGAGCCTGTTAAACTCTTCCCTCTGGACAATGATATATTTTTCAGCATATGCCCTGCATTTTTTGCGTATTTCCAACTGCGTCATCTTCTTTTTGTCTTCACCAAGTTCCTGGTCAACCTGATGTTCTATCGGGAGCCCATGGCAATCCCACCCTGGTACATAAGGAACATCAAACCCGCTCATCTGACGGGATCGGATTACAATATCCTTTAAAATTTTATTCAAAGCCGTACCGATGTGGATATGCCCGTTGGCGTACGGAGGTCCGTCATGGAGGATAAATTTGTGTCTCCCCTTCGAACCCTCTCTAAGTTGCTGATAAAGCCCTGTTACCTCCCACGATTTGAGAATCTCAGGCTCTCGCCGGGCAAGATTCGCTTTCATTGGAAAAGACGTTTTTGGAAGATTCAATGTCGCTTTGTAGTCCATGGTATTCTCCGATGCTGAAAATAAATTTGCGATGTGACAACAATTCAGTTAATCCAGGGAAAGTCACGTCAAAAATATGTTTTTCTTTAGCCGGTTCTTTGAAAATTCGGTAAAACCTACCATTGTGGTAAAATGTTTGCTATAACGTTAGCCAATGAAGCGGGAGGAGTGATCCCGAA
>QMMV01000013.1 GCA_003647435.1 Deltaproteobacteria bacterium
ACATATAGGCATCCCCAAGGTAGCCGTAGATGGCAGCGCTGCGCGGAGTTTTGAGAATGCAGGACTGCAGGACTTTTATCGCAAGATCATACTCGCCAGCCTGCATATAGACATAGCCGGTCGGAATAGTATCGGAAAGCAAGGGGGCCTCAGCCAAGTCACACCGATTTATGGTTTCAACTGCCTTTCGGAAAAACGAGCTCTTGATGTCTGAAATAATGTGTCCCTGCTCAAAACCAACGGCTTGTACATAGTCCTCAAAAGAGGACCAAAGCTCGCACAAGTATGCAGGCTGCTCTGGGCAAGACTCTGGCCCATTGGCAAAACTTTCCATCAAAAAATCGGTGTGCTTCAGCTTCGTGTCAATGTCATGTTCACGCCGGTACAAGGCCTTGTAGTGCTCAAACGCCTCTTTTGCTTCGACCAGGTTGAGCCTTGTGAGCTCCGATATGCCGCGGTTCAACAACATCCATTTATCCTCGAAAAGCGGCAATTGTTTGGGAACGGCGCTCTGATCTGAATTAATTCGTACCATTGCTTTCTATCGAGAATGCATCCAAAACCACAAATGCGCTTGAGCTTGCAGCAAAGCTCCTCGAAAACAAGGAAATCAAGGAGGCAAAAGAGATTTTATTTTTTTTCTTTGATTTCTTTGACCTCTTTGCAAGTAATTGATTCATTAAAACTCAACTTTTCAACTCTTAGCAATAAGTTCTTTTACGGCATTCAAAAAGGTCTTTGCATGCTCGACACATTGAGCAGCGTCATCGCGTGATAGTTCCACAAGTTCTCTATAGTCACCCTCTTGCCTTACATCAAACATGCGGTGAAGTATTTTTGAGTAATATTTGTCAATCTTTCCCGCGTGCACAAATTCCTTGTCAAAGATCGAGATTATGCCGGTGTGTTTTGAGGTTTTTACAGTCACGTCCCAACTAATAAAAAGGGCCAACACAGCATAAAACATAGCGTAGTATGCCCTGTTAATGATCGACCTCGGACTCAGATTGTCCTGGAACATTTTTTCTGCATCCAACAGTGTTTCCTCTGCCTGTCTGATCCGATACGAGAAAAGTGTCTGCTTGTCAGTCATACCCTTATCCCTTCTTCAAAAATATTTTTCACTATCGGTGCTGACCGTAAGGGAGAATTTTCTATCTCATCTCTGGTGCAAATGAGCGGTGAAATTACCATAAAGTTTTCAAAACCTACTTCCCAGACAATATCATAAATCTTTTCTTTCAGTTCCTTGTCCAGTGATGCAACTTCAATAAATACATCCATGTCCGAGTATTCGTCCTGGTCGCCTCTTGCCCTCGAACCAAAAACGATGATCTCAACAACTGAGGCTACCTTAGACAACCTTTCCTTTAATTCTCTTGCGATAGAATAGTCTTTGGAAATCACACTTTAACCTCTTTGTAATCACTTTCTTTCTCTGTAAGTTGATTTCCTTTTGGATTTAACCGCAACAAGACCATATGAAACGTAGTGCATTTCTTTTGCACGTAATATCTTGTTTTTCTCGTAAATCAAGCATCCTGTTCTAAGTATCCAAGCTCACCCACTTTTCTTCCGGAAAGTGATCTACAGCTCCGGTCTGCACTGCCACGCCTTATAACCTCTTCACCGTTCCAAACCCCCGCGACACGGATTTGCCGATTCCCCAGTAATCAGGAATCTCAAAGTTGACGGAGAATGTGCCCAGGAAGCCGAGCATGGGGGTAAATTTGACTTTGCTGCCGCTCGGAATGACAGCACTCCGCACGTTCTGCCACATACCTTTGCGAAATTTGGGTGATTCTTTCCTTTTATCAGTTCGGGAACCGTATACCCTAATCCCGTTGACATGGATAGAAGGCTCCTTGCTAAATTATTGTACAAGCAGGATCAGGTTCGCTTTCCAATAGATAAGCCATGCCCGTTTCTTTTGAATACTCTTCGACGTTTGAAAGCCTCCAAAGCCATGAGTTTATCCGTTCAGCTACTTGCATCGCCGTTTTTCTTGGTACACTTACAGTATATTGTCGAAACAACGCCATAAAACGTTTTCGTTGTAAAAAGTCAAGGCTCTTAAGAAAATCTCGATTGAGATAGCAACTGAGTAATTGTTCCGGCCCATTGGGTGCAAATTCTTCAAGAAGTTGCTGCATGGAAGGACTTAGCTGTATGTTTTCCCATGGCACAAAGATTTCCTCTCGCTGCCTTCCACTATCGAAAGGTTGCAGCCCCCCCAACTCGGACCAGCGGCCATGTGCTGCCTGTTCAAACTTGGCAAGACATGCTTCATTTTTGTTTTCTTGCCAACAACGCTGGAAATAAATATTCAAAACACGTCCCATGTCCTCTTCCCTAATGTGTGGACGTTCCTGCAGCAGACGATCTGTTTGGTGGCGCGCTGTTGCATTCCGATACACATAACGCCGGACATCAACTCCGTTTTCTCGGACAAAGGGGAAGACAGTTACTGTCGCTCGTTTGCCTTCTCCGTGTCTGTTGACACGACCGGCAACCTGGGCAATGGAGGGGAAGACCGGTAAAGCTCGCAGCACTGTTCTGAAGCTAAGATCAACGCCTGCTTCAAGAATTTGGGTACAGACCGCTACCGTCGGCATGCCGGCCTTCAGTTCCTCTTGTATACTACATATAATTTCGGTTTTGTGCCCTGAAAGCATCATTCCTGTCAAACAGTGTAAGTGTTGGATGTTATTACTTTCCTTCAGGAGACGGTAAACTTGCGCTGCGTCTGCTATAGTGTTTAGAACAACAGCAATGCTATTGTCTCTTTTGAATAGGCGGCAAACATTATCAGCAACTTCACCTGCTGTAAGCGGTTGACTTGCATAGTCAAGGGCGAAGCGGTTTCCCCATTCAACTTGAGACGGAGCAAGAGCTACCGCATTTTGCCCTAGACCGACACGCACCGGCGGCAAGGTTGCTGTGGCAAACACCACTTGCCATTTCCAGTAGTTGCTACTGGCTGCCAGGGCTCGTAAAAAGACATTCCAAACTCCGGTGTCGACAATTTGTGGTTCATCGATAATTATAAAAGCTCGGGCCAGAGCCTCTGTGCGGAGGCATTCCTGCGCTCTGTACGGGAATAAAGCACGAAAAAATTGGTTAAAAGTAGTTGCCAGCAAAGGAGCCTGCCAGGTGTCCAAAACATCTACATCTTCGTCGTCTGCTAACTCAGCGAGACTAAGATGATGGTGCTGAAACACGTCCAGGCTGGTGGCTTGTTTTATTTCCAGAGCAGATTGAGACAAAATAGATAAGTAAGGTGCAACATAGATGACACGCTGGCACCGCCCGCTAAGGCATGCCTCAAGCGCCACGCGAAGGCTGGTCAGTGTTTTGCCATAACCAGTCGGAAGCAATAATGTAAAAAATGTTGAGTCAGCATTTTCTCTATATCGTTCTAATGCTTTCTTTTGGACCCTCTGCCGAGAATCTACTAATGCCGGGTTAGCACCGTTTTTCAGTGCATTTGCAGCTCGTTCACGGCATGCGGACTCTAAGCTGGAAATGGCTTTCCCGGCTTCTCCGGCGTCTAAATAGCTTCTTTTGAAATTACCTGCGTGGAAACGATCGGCGCATACCAATTGGGAGGCTACTTTTGGCAGACGCAATGCCAGAGTTGAAAAATCTTCCCTATCCGATTGGTGCCGCACCTTTTTTTGCAGCACCGAATAGCGGCCAAACTTCACACGGCGTTCCCAAGTTTCCGAAAAGCTTTCCAACCAATCACAAAATTGCTTCTCATTCGCATGTAATTCGGGGAAATAGCTTGAAATAAAAAGAAATAAGCCTTTGGTATCGCAACCTTGCAGCAGCTTCTCGAGTTCCCCAGTACATGAGCACATCTCCCATGGAGGAAGAACATCTAAGTCATCAAGTTTGCCGTGGTGGTTATAAATAGCCCGCGTCCACTCTAAAGCCGTGTCTCGAAGCCATTCCTTCTCTGATCGACTTTCGCTCCGGAGTGAAATCAGTTTGTCCGCAAAGAAGGCAAAGAGCGCTGCCCCAAGAGGCGCATGTGCAGGTCCCTTTTGAAGTTGTCCAAGGATATACTTTTGCCATTGGACGTGACATTTGGCGGCATCATGGAGCAAACCTGCAAGAAAAGCGAGTTGTTCTTCAGCAGTACCATTTGCAGAGCCACAATCCACAGCCACCGCCTCTAAGTGCTCTTTCAATGGAAATCGCAAGATTCCGTCAGCCCGGCGTGCAACGCACTGGTCAAATGGCACTACCATAGGCATGCTGTTCCTTCCTCTGGTATTTGATAAAAATGCCAGAATGGGTAAAGTGCTCGCGTTGTCGGGACAAACCTTAAGGGCCTACCACTCACTTCGTATAGAAGACTTACCGTTCCCTTAAATCGGCGGTCACCCAGATATTCCCACAAAACTCCGCCAACTCTTGCGTATTCTTCGTCATTTTGAATCAATAAACGCTTAACTGCTGCTGAGGGTACTACCGACACACAGGTTAATGGCTCATTTTCGTTCAATTCCTCTGATTTGACGGAAGGGAGAGTACTTCTCCATTTTGGGAAAGTCAGGCAAAAAGCGCTACCCAGATAAGTATGGTAATGGCTTTGCCCGTTGGACAGGCGTTGGCTGAGTTCATCACTCAGTGGTCCTTTATAGTAGACGCGATAGTAAGGTTTTACCACCAATTCAATTGCTGTCGGCCTGTGGAAACTTTTTTCGCTGCCACCTGATACCCAGGACTTTCCGTGCATGGACATTTCTTGGGCCACGGTTTTCACCGGTGAAAGCAAACGAAGGCCGCAGCGGGCTTCACGTGGCAGAATCTCAATCCCCAATATCGAGGCTATCAGTCCCCGCAGTGCAGTACGAGTTATGAAAGGATAAGTTGCTTGTGTGCCCATTGTATCCGGACGGCGAAAATGCGCAATTTGACCCTTAAGCTCAAATATAGTTAGACTCATGCAGTCACCTCAAAGATCCTTTAGTGCCATTTGCTGATTTCTGCCTTAAGATTTCCCTGAATTTTAAGTTGGGGTTCCAACCAGAGACGGAGGCGATGGATTTTATCCTTATTGTCATCCAACCTCGACGCAAGAGCAGTTACGTCCAGCGTTATTTCCGAAAGAGATGTAGGGGGCTGACTGCCCAGCCATGCTTCCTCACCGGGATTTAACTTGATTCCTTCTTCAAGAAAGCCTAGCCGGAAGAAAGGATCCTTGTATTCAACATGGAGCAAAAAAAGTGGCTGTTGAATACCACGCCCACGTGCTTGACGCGCGAGAGTCCCTTCCACAAGGCTTCAATTAATATTTCCATATCTTCAGCCGACATTTTGGTGTCAGCGGCTATGGATGCATTAATAACTGCTGGCATGGCAAAAACGGCAAAGGGAAGAGTATAAGTAGTCCATATAGTACCCTGCGTTACACCAGTTTCTTCACCAGTTTCCTCTTTTACTTCAATATCCTTCGATGGCATAACAACTGTTCCCTGAACATACTTGGTATCAACCGGATGGAGAGAATGCGCCCAACCGAATTGAACAGGACCGCATTGATTAAAGGCTTTGCCCCCGACGCTGAAGACCACGCCAAAAATGCGGGCATCAAAGGCCACTTTCATAAATTCATCCTGACCAGCTTTTTTGGGATCAACCCCAACTCTCTGAAGCATTGTTTTGGCAAGATTGTCTCGCCCCAAGAGTTTGTTATCCTTCGTAAACTCCTTGCGGACAAATATTCCCATGTTTTTGTTGTTCCCGCCATCTGGAAACCGCGCCTGAATGTATCCTCTCCCATCCCGTTTAATGCTCACTCCTGCCAGCGAGATCCGGCCATCCCCTTCACCAAAAATCCAACGGGCACGGCTATCACGTAATGGATCGCGATTTGGGATGCCGTCTTTGACACATTTTACGAATAGAATTTCACCGGTTTTTACATCTGTTGTGCCCATCTGTAGCTCCTTTCATGTCCATTACTTTCTTTGAATTCATTGGGTTGCGTTAGCCTGCGTCTGCTCATTATCCCTATCCGACTTATCGTACCCTTGTAATGTGTACCCTGACCAGAAGGCAGCCATGAATGCATCTCGATTTGGCCGTATTTCTTCACGAAGGCGGTCAAATTCGGTCAAGGTCACACCGACTCGGCGTCGAAAATCATCGGATAGATGGATTTTTTCATGCCGAGCCTCAACGTCAAAAATCTTTGACAACCCTCGCTTCCATAAGGCCTCGGGGGATAGATCGGTTCCAAATGTTAACACTCGGTGCTTTAAGAAATCTTTACCGTCTTTACCGACTTTGGTCGCATGCCAATACGATCGACCAAATTGGCGGATCAATGCACCGCAGCCAAACCCAAGTTCAGCTGGCGTTTGATAGCGCAATTCATCTATCGGCCCATCTTCTATGATCTTCAATAATTCTTTCCATGGTCGCATGGTCATTTCCGACCTCCTTTCCTCTGAAAAGTTCTTGTCCTTTGAAGCTGCATCTTCTGTGGCAAGTCGCCGCTGGTACTCGGTGATAAAATCAAGAAAGGTAAGATAAAAAATAACTTCGTCATTGAGTTCGAAAATACTTGCTGGAAGGCTGGGGATAAGGCTGTTCATCCTTCGAGCAGCGTTAGAAGTTGGACGATGAATGTCGAGCCTCTTTCGTCTTACGGCTGTCTCAAGTTGGTCCCATAAGTAAGAACCACCGTAGGCTCTGGTAAGCAAAAATGGAATTGAACGATACATGGTCCGGTAATAAGCCGCCTGTTTTTCGGATACATTTGGTGCAAGCGCTCTCAAAAGGTCAACGCCTTTTTCAGCATTTCTCTGAGCAATCTTATTGAGCTTGCGTAGCGTTGAGGGGATAATGTCTTGAATAAATGCACGGAGATGAATGTCTCCCCGACCGGGATTCCCATGAAAATAAATGAGAGTGAGACGAAAGCCAGCTTTATCGATATCCTCGGGCAAGAAGAGATCGAAGCCGGTCACCGTGTCTATGTATTTATCGAGAAATGGCCCCTCTTTGGGAGGCCTTCGCAACATAGCTTGTATTTTTTGGGAAAAATCCTGCCGGAGCGATTCATCTTTAAGGCTTTCATCGTGTACTGGCAAAAGATAAGCCGAGCCATATATGGTTGGCAAATCGCTTAACTTACGTCTTGAAGTAGTCTTACGTGCTTCAATATCGTTAACTGGTGAGAATATTTCACGAGTTATGATGGAATGTATTCTCTCTGTCAAAGCGGAAAAGACCCTACTACCCAGAGTTAAGGCTTTGTAACAGGATTCATCTAAAGCCACCCCTTCTACCCAGAGCGCTTTCTTTCCCCCTTGAGGAAGTGGACACTTCCACTCAGGAAGTGCCCAGGGCCAAGCTTTACAATATGACGCTACTACATCTCCCTTTTTGCCACAGATTGAACATGTGGCTACCTTTTTCCCAATGCTTGCTCCCTCTTCAAATTTAGCTGCCCACACAGCTTTAAGAATCTTGTCAAAGTTAGGAACAATATATTTGCCATGCTGTTGATTGCTTTCAGCGATGACATAAGGGGAAGGATCTTTACTGTACGAATAGGGACTGGAAGCTCCATGTGTCTGGGCTAGGATAATAATTCCGAGGAGTTTCGAGCCTTTTTCGACAGGCATTGATGAGACCTGGGCATGAATAAGGTGGGCAATTTGCATTAGAGGGAGTGCGTCAGGATTTACATTATGAGTTCTCTTGAGCCTACCATAAAGGAATTGGTAAACATGTTCTGTTGACTTTCGGAAACTGTAAGACTTTTTGCCTTCTTCAAGATTTTCTTCTGTTCCTAAGTGCCGGTCGTAGCATGGATAAACCGGTATACCATAACTACCTTGAGGGCTAAGTGGCATTCCTCCGGTTGGCAAGACAAATGGAGTCCCAATAGCGCGTTTCACATCCGGTTTGAAATCAACTTTTTTTGTTTGGCCAGCTTTTGCCTCTTCCTGTCCCCAGACTTGCATTGGTAGAACAACAGGAGCATCATTGCTGCCTTCGGGTGGAAGCTCAACTACAAAAACATGTCGGAAAAAGTTCTTGACCTTTTCATCATTCACATCTGAGATAAGCTCAAGGATATCGCGAGCATCCATTCCGCCTTCTAATAAAGGCTTCCCCAGTCTGACCAGATCTTCAATAATCATTTCGTATCTCCTCGATTGTGCGGAAATCTATTCACTCGTTTGAGAGAGCCAAATCCACGCGACACACATTTGCCTAAGCCAATTTTATCAGGCAGCCAAAAGTTAATCTGAAACGATCCGATGAACCCACGCATTGGTACTCCTTTCAGTGCACATCTAACCTCTTGTAACTGGCTACAATTAGCCTTTAGCTGTAAATTGATCGTATAACCAAGCGATTTTGAGAGCGACAGACAATTTCCAACTAATATTTTTTCCAAAAGCGCTACACGCTTAGGCCGCGATTTTTCTGTTACATATATGCGTTCATTTTTTTGGTTGAGTGCTAACCATGGTGTCAGAAAAGAGTACGAAACAGGCTTTAGTAGTTCACCTAAGGTTTCAATCCTTTTGATAATTTTAGATTCGATTACAGGAAGGTTTTCATTGCCAATGATTGTATGATCTACCTTCAGCCATAATTTTGAAAGAAGCTCACTTCCCTCAGCTATCCCCAAGAGTAAAGCTGTTTTCTGTAAAATTTTAAACTGTATACGAGGATACGTATATAGCAAAGAACCATCAGATTGATGGTGATGGAGCAGTACTTCGTCTGCAAAAGCTCTTCCAAAAAAGCCGCGGAGTTGTGGTGCTTCACCTGTATGCATTTCACGGCCCAAGCGAAGGTGATACTCAGTTACACTGATTTTAATCAAGGAATTCATTTATATAGCCCTCGGGGTGCAATATAGACGGTACGCTCAATTCGGTGCCCAGAGAAATTGTAACCAGCGAAGAGCCAGAATTGCTGCCTTTTGAGCATCATGAAACTACCACGTGAAAATGTGCCTTTTGGTTTACGCAGGAACCATTTCGTGAACCAATTCGCACATATTTGTTACCTACCCCCCCACCGCGACAGATCGGCTCATGCTTGTAAAATTTTCGTAAGTGGTCACCGCGTCCTCAGGTCCTGAAAGCCTTCACCAACTCAGAGGCCTGCCTGAGAAAATAGCGCTTCATCTCTTCTGCATTTATATTCTTGAGCATTACAGGAAGGTCATCCGGCCCAACCTTTTTTACCAGAAGTAGCCTTTCAGGAATAATGTACTCAAGCCCGCTGATTTCAAATCTCTCTTCGGTCTTTCTTACCAACTCGCCCAACTTCCAGTCATAGTTGTCCAGAACAAAGTAAAGGTCTACAAAATCCTTTGGCTCAAATCGATCGGTCAGGGCAAAGAGTTTCGCTGTGACGATATTCAATGGGCTATCTACCAAAAGCCTTCCTATCTTTCTTCGCTTCTCGATGCTTTTGAATGGGTAGGTGGAAAATTCCACCTTGAGGGTATCACTATCTTTGAATACAACCTCAAATATCCTCCGATCAAAAAGACGCTCATACCGGGTATCCCTTACGGAGGGAAGACTCCTTATCACTGTTGTCAGAAATTCTATGGGAGGCACTTGTTGTTCGGTATCTGTGAAGAAATCGAGGTCTTTGGAAAGCCTGTGTTCAAGGTAAAATGCAGAAAGAGCGGTACCGCCTGTGAGGTAAAAATTGGTAAGAATTTCATCGGGCAGGTTGCCTATTAACATCTGCTGCTTTTCAGTCAGTATCTTGTTTTTCACTGCACACCATCCGTATAAATTCCTTCCTCTCATCAGGAACATTTATTTCATCAAGCCAACTAAGAAGGGTCTTTCTGTCTTCCTCTGTAAGCTCTTTAAGGACAAAGGGGAAAAACTCCGCCATTCTTCTGGCCCTCCACAGTTCATCTTTCAGATGATCAGGGTAATCCCAAAGCGTGCTTTTTGGGCACAATCTTCTTACCTCCCTTTTTCGTACTGGTGTAACACTTTAGCTCTTTTCAGAAATAGACCCAGATGTTTTCAAAAACCCAACTTGTTACAACCTTTTTAATTTCTTCAAAATCTTCATAGCTTGCTTCTCGCATCGCCCCCAGCATTTGTATACCCTCCTGCTAACCTCCGTCCACGGAATGTGTAACCAGAAGACGCAGTTTCTGCCGGCACCGACACTGGTACCTTCATCTTGAAAAACCTTCTGGTTCCACAAAATATCCTGAATTCCTGTGGAGTATAAACCACTATATATCAGCTTCGCTTTAAGGAAGAATAGGACTTCCTTACTTCGATATAAAAAGGTTTTAGAATTGGGATGTTTCTTGGCTGTTACCTGGAGTTATAAAACCACCAAAACCTTTTGTAGATGAGCTTTGATGGCATTTGATCTCTCTGATATATCACCTGCTGCAAGCTGCGTGTTCAGGGCTTCTGGTGTGTCTACTTATATCCCTCTTAATACCCCTTCAAAGGCTTTGAGGAACTCTTTTTTGTCAGAAGATGCATCGAATTCTTTCAACCATTTTCGTATATACTGGATGTCAATATCAGGGTTTTTTAGAAGAACAGTCCTCACATCCTCCAGATCTCGCGGTCTGCCTGCAAAGATTTTATGAATGATCAGATCTTCAGGAGAGGCAAAATTGACCTCCTGATCCATTATCCTCACCTTTCTTGCCCTCTTTATGGCTCCTGTTTCATAGGAGGTAAATGAGAAGATGAAATCTACTCTTATGCCGGTGGTTTCATCTAAGGCCGGCAGCACCATTGTCTGTTTGGCAAATGATTCTATGTCCTTGGGGAGAGGTCTAAGGGAAAGTTCTCGAACAACGGCAAGAAGATCGTCAAGATGGTCGATATTCACACCGAGGGTAATATCTATATCTCTGGTAAGACGAGGTTCTCCATAGAGCAATACAGCCTGTCCCCCTATAATCATGTAGGGAAGGTTACGTTTACTAAGAGATGCGCCTATTCTGGAAAGGATTTTTTCAAACATGAATTCAGCGCCTTTGCAATCTTTATGTCTATGTCTATTCCTTCCAAAGGCTCTTTCGGAGGGAGAACGCCAAGCTTTAACCCCTCATTCCACATAGATGTAAAGATTTTTATGGCATGAGCAAAAGGCATTTTCCCTTTGTTCCTGACAAAGTCATCTTCAAATTTATTGAATAAATCAGGGTATTTTATCATTACCAATTATTCCTGCTTATTTATATAACCTTACCTAAAATACTTTTCAAATATGTTTCACATCATCTTTTCCCCTGTTTTCATCACTTCTATAGCAAAGGCGTTATCTTTATCAAATTCGTCCACAAGATATGGATAACTCCCGAGCGGCCCTATTTTTTGGCCTTATGGATTATTCCGGTACCATGATAAGCAGAGGATTCATTTATAATTTCTTCAAAATCTTCATAGCTTGCTTCTTTACCTCCATATCAGGGTCTGAAAGCATGTCTCGGAGCTCGCTCCTAAGCTCAAGCAAGTCCTTTGTGCTGACTTCATTCAGTTTCTTTAAAGCCAGAGCACGAATCCGCGGATCTTTATCCTTCAGACATTTGCGGTATGTTGCTATATGTTCCATGGCTTCGGTCATCGTTGCAAGGAGTACCAGGGCATCGAAACGAAGATCGGCGTCCTCGTGATTGAGATATTTGAGATAAATGGATACCACCTCTTCCCGCTTAGAATAAAAACGCCATAGATTGAAAAGGATGGTTCTTTTCTGTTCCCGTGGGCCGTGCTCCAATCGTTCCAGCATCAAGCCCAGGATACGGTCATCCCGCAGGTTGGAAAGGGCATTGACTGCGGTTGCCTGAACGTCAGCATCAGGGTCGTAAAGCAGCTCAATGAGAGGAATGGCGGCCTGGGTGTTGCCTTCCCATCCCAATGCAAAAGCAGCATTGAGGCGCAGCTCAGGATCAGGGCTCTTCAGGTCTTCAAGTAGTTGATCAATCAGGGGTTGAGGCTCCTTGAGAAAAGGGGAAATAACGCTGAGCTGGATAGAGGCGAAGTGGCGAATCTCTTCACTTTCGCCAGGATCGATCATCATCTGGTATAGAGGCCAGGCCACCTCCTGTTTGGCGAAACTGCCCAAAAGAAACATTATCTTGTGCTTCAATTTGTCATCAGCATCTTTGAATGCCTTCAGAAGCAGGGGTACACTTTTATCCTGTTCTTCCAAAAAGAGTTCTACTGATTCGATATACGAGTCTACCTTTTTAAGAAGACGTTCTTTGGGTTCGAAGTTTATTATGTTGCCTTTATTCATATCTAAAAGAATTGCTGCAGCACCTCGTCATTCACCAGCTTTCTGTCAAATCCCTGGCCGAGCACCTTCACCTGCCTGAAATCTTCCTGGCAAAACGGAAACAGGTAAACGCTGTCTGCATCTTCGTCGATGAGGCTCAGGCATATTTCGGCAAGCTCGTCAAAACGGTTCTTTTCGAGCCTTCCCAAGAATGCGCTCTTCTGCACACGGATTAACCCGTACTGTTTGCATGTTTTGGCTACCTTATTTCGGGACCTGTCGGCACTAATATCGTAAAGAATCCAGACGAGCACAGGCATAATCTTCCTCCAATTTTTAGCAGAGCCTGCAGTGGGATAAAATTGCAAGGTCCTTGTAATTCTTTATCTTTTTACCCATTCTCCGTTTCACTAAAATTCTCTTATTGCCAGCCAATCCGGTCTTTTTGCTCCGCTATCGGCAAGCAGTAGATTAGCCAATCTGTGGGCTTCGTGCTGGATGATAAACCGCCGTTTTACGTTCCTTCTCCTGTAGCGAACGGTTTCGTCCAGATGCCTGTTCATGGCCTCCACGACCACCGGCTTGCCGGCCTGATTCAAAGAAACAGCATGCTGGTCGGCAGTAAAAAATTCGTCTTTCATCTTTTTTCCTGTAAAAAGATAGACGGTCACTTGATCAGCGAAAATCCGGAAAGGTTCAATGAGATCAAAGACCAGAGACTTCTTGTTGGAATTGTCTGTGTGCAGGAAACCAATGTAGGGATCAAGGCCGGAAAGAATGCAGGCTTTTTCAACGAGCCCGTAGAGCATGCCGTAGCAGTAATTGAGACAGGCATTGAAAGGATCTTGAGCCGGCCGACGTGACCGTCCCTTGAATTGATACTTTTGGGGAAGCAGACCGGAGAGACATTGAAAATAGCTCTTCCCCGCAGTTCCCTCAAGCCCCATGAGGCGGTTGCGAGCACTCTCAAGCTCCATGTTGTTAAAAGGAAGGGAATCCCTGACCTTCTCAATGGCCCGAAGAGGTGCAATGAAATGACTTTCTCTGCCCGGCCTGGCGTGCATCAGTTTTTTCAGAAAATGGAGCTGGTTATCGAGTTTCCGGGCCACCATGTCAACGACAAGTTGAAGCCCCAATTGATTATCCATGGCCTCAAGCTGTCTTCTGCGAACAAGGGCGGTGCTTCCCATCCTGGAAAACCAGATACGCCCCACAGGATCGCCGTATGTGTCCATAAAGATAATATCGATGTTGTGCTCAAGGGCAAGCACCACCGCCTGTGTGGAGATCATGGCTTGGTTTGAGATGAGGATGCTTTCAACCTTAAGAGGGGAAATATCAAGGGCCCTGTCTTTTTGCTTCAAGCGAAGGCACTGATCTTTTTGTGTAATGAAGGTGCCAGGGGTATTAATGACAAGCTGCATAAGCCTTCTCAAGTGGTACGCACGGGACGTTTGGACGGAAATTGCTCAAAGTGTTTTCTGAGCGGCTCCACTCGATCAGTATTGATGATACATAACAAAGAATTGGGGAAAAGAAAAGCGATTATGCAGTTATCCTTTTTTCGCATGCGGGAAATCTGAAATGAAGGGTAAAAACAGGGCAGTTTCCGCCAAATCGCTGGACAATCTCCCGGATGTCTTTTAGAATTAGAAGTCTTCGCTCCAATTGGAGCATTGAAGTGATCCGTTTAAGTGAGAAGTGCGATGGGGCGGGTATCGTTTTCAGATATTGTGATAGTATCATGTGGAACGTTGAGTTTAGAGCTCAGATATTTACAGAAAAGTGGATTTCTGGATGCAAGGCACATTTTTTATACTACTCCGGGGCTTCACGAGAGACCAAGAGAACTGGAGCGACAGTTGAGGAATAGAATCAACAAAGCTAAAGAAAAGGCGGACAGGGTACTCGTAGTCTATGGGGGCAAGTTCTGCTATGTTAATGGAGATAACCCCACCAGAACTATGGAAAAGATCATTCACGAACAGGGGCCGGGAGTGGCGAGGGTGGACGCAACCCACTGTATGGACATGTTGGCCAACGAAGAACAACGAGAAAAAATTGCACAGGAAATAGCCGGCGGTGAAAAAGTATGGTGGATGACACCAGGATGGATCAAGTTCCGACATTATGTGTTTAAGGGGTGGGATAAGGGTCTTGCCAATGAAAATTTCCCACGGCATACTGGAGGAGCCATTGTCCTTGATGCAGTCGGTTATATTGACCGCTACATTGCCGAACGCCCTGAAGAGTTGCTGGAATACTCTGACTGGATGGGGATACCTATCCAGGCCTACCCTGTGACACTGGATCGTTTCAAGTCCTTGCTTCTTGAGCAAGCCAATAAATTGCATGAGAC
>QMMV01000014.1 GCA_003647435.1 Deltaproteobacteria bacterium
GAACAGCCCCTGGACGGTACAATAACATGAACTGGTTGCCAACATCAGTTAGGCTAAAGCATAGGTTTGTTGCTTAACTGTTCTTTCTTAACGCTCGCTAACGCTCTCAGACAGTGAGGCAACCTATACCGGATTGCCCGTATGCGATAATATTTTCAAAAATCTAAACTGATACGCCTTTTCGAAAATCTAAACTCATACCTATTCTTTAATCTGTTTTCTATAGCCGCAGTCTTTATTGACACACTTCAAATAACGCCCCTCTCTTTTTGTTGTCCGCTCAACCAGAAAAGAGGCTCCACATTTAGGGCACGGTTTGGGCACGGGTTTATCCCATAGGACAAAGCGGCAGTCCGGATAGCGGTTACATCCATAAAAAACTTTGCCCCGCTTTGACCTTCGCGAAACAAGCTCTCCATCGCATCCTTTCTCGGGGCACCTGACACCGGTAGGTTCTGACTTTGGGCTGATTTCCTTGTTCAAAGAACGAGTGTTTTTGCACTTCGGGTAGTTTGAGCAGGCAAGAAAAGGGCCAAAACGCCCCTCCTTTCGCACCATGGGGCTTCCACATTTTTCGCATATTTCGTCTGTTGCTTCTTCCAGAGAGGGCCGGCTGATTACCAGTTTGCCTTTTTCATTTCTGGTATAATTGCAGGTAAATTTACAGGCTGGGTAGCCGGAGCAGGCGAGAAAGGGACCGTTCTTGCCTATCTTGATTCTGAGCGGTTTGTTACATACCGGACAGCGCAGATCAATCGAGAGACCCTCGCCCTTGAGGCTTTTCATCTGTTTTTCTGCCTGATCTAAGGCTTTTTTGAATGAGTCGTAAAAATCTTGTAAGACATCAATAAAGCCGATTTTTCCTTCTTCTATCCTGTCCAGGTTATCTTCCATGTGTGCGGTAAAAGCGACGTTCAAGATATCTGGAAAACTTGCTGTCAACAGATCATTGACGATAAAGCCGAGCTCAGTGGGTCTGAAGTATCCCTTGAGTAGCTCTACATACCCCTTGTCCCTGATTGTGGAAAGAATCACCGCATAGGTGCTGGGTCTCCCGATACCGTTTTCTTCCAGCTCCTTGACGAGAGTCGCCTCGGAGAACCGGGGGGGTGGCTGTGTAAAGTGCTGTTTTGGTTTCAGGGCATGACATTTTAGTACCATATTCTCAAATAGCGGGGGGAGAGTTATATCCTGCCTTTCTTCATCCTTCTTCTGGTTTGAGGAGGCATATACCGCCATAAAGCCCCGAAAACGAAGGACTGAACCTGAGGCCTGAAACATATACGGCCCCGCGGAAATGGTGACCATAGTTTGATCAAAGAGGGCCGCTTTCATCTGGCAGGCCACAAACCGTTTCCAGATCAACTCGTAGAGCGCCGCCTGATCAGGTGAAAGAAACCGGGCGATGTCCTTCGGCTTGCGGAAGACCGATGTAGGCCGTATTGCCTCGTGTGCATCCTGGGCTTTTTTCTTATTCTTGAAAAGATGAGGTTTTACAGGTAGGTATTTATCCCCAAACTCGTTTTGAATAATCTGCCGGGCCTCGCCTATTGCCTCCTGAGCTACGCGGACGGAGTCGGTTCGCATATAAGTGATAAGGCCGACCGGTTCCCCCGGGCCAAGTTCAATCCCTTCATACAGTTGCTGGGCAACTATCATGGTCTTTTTAGCCGAAAAGCCAAGTTTTCGAATAGCCTCTTGCTGAAGCTTGCTGGTGGTAAACGGGGGGAGGGGATTTTTTCTCTGAGTCTTCCTGGACACCTTTTCCACGGTAAAAGAAGCACCTTTGAGGTCTTTCAAGACAGCCTGCGCTCTTTTTTCATCCGGGATGTGGAGCTTTTTGTTATTCTTTTTGGCAAGTTTGGCGAAAAAGGTAGGAGGTGTTTCTGCCTCAAGCTCTGCGGTAATGTTCCAGTATTCTTCAGGTTGAAATGCCTGTATTTTTCTTTCACGTTCACAGATCATTCGCACCGCCACAGACTGGACGCGGCCTGCACTCAATCCCCGCCTGACCTTTTTCCACAGGATGGGCGAAATCTTATAGCCTACCAGGCGATCCATGATCCGTCTTGCCTGCTGAGAGTCGAATTTGGCTCTATCAAGTTTCCGGGGTGACGCCACTGCAGAACGAATGGCATTCTGCGTTAATTCATGAAACAGTACCCGGTGAAACAGGCGGCCCTTTTTCTCGAGAACCTCGGCTGTGTGCCACGCTATGGCTTCACCTTCTCGGTCGGGATCAGGTGCAAGGTAAATCTCTTTTAGATCGCCGGCTGCTTTTTTCAAGTTTCTTATGACCTTCTCCTTCCCCTTGATGGTGATATATTTCGGTTTAAATCCCTCTTCTATCGAGACACCCAGCTCTGATACGGGAAGATCTTTGATATGACCTAAGGTGGCTGCCACATCGTAGCCTGGGCCAAGACATTTCTTGATCGTTCGTATCTTTGTGGGGGATTCAACAATAACAAGAGATTTACTCAATGTGCCTTTTCCTTACTCGTAACAATTTTGGTTTTTGAAAGCATTTGTGTCGATCTTTTAAGAAATATAAAGTGTTATCCTTCTTCAAATCGATTTGGATTCAACCCTGGTAAAAAGTTTTCCAGGACTCTGCGTCACAAGCCCTTTCAATTCCAGTTGAAGCAACAAGCTCGATACCTTGCCTGCGGAAAAGGAGACCTGCCGAACCAGTTTGTCAATATGTATGGGATAAGGACCCAATTCATTCAAGATTTTTTCCTCATCTGCTGAGAGCAAGATGTGCTGTACTTCCTCATGGAGTGCCGGAGGCATGGCCTGTTGTATGTTTAATTCTTCAATGATATCGTTTACATTTTCCACAAGTTTCACGCCCTCCTTGATCAAGCGATGAGTCCCCATACTCTTGAACGAGGTCACACTACCGGGGACGGCAAAAACCTCCCGGCCCTGCTCGGCCGCGAGTCGTGCTGTGATCAGGCTTCCACTCTTGTTGGTAGCTTCCACAACAACTGTTCCAAGGGACAGTCCGCTGATAATCCGATTTCGGATGGGAAAGTTGTGTGCTTCAGGGGGAGTAAGAAACGGAAACTCTGAGATGACAGCCCCGCTTTGCGCAATTCTATGGAAGAGACCTTTATTTTGGGCGGGATAAATAGTGCCCAGGCCACACCCCAGGACGGCAATCGTTTCCCCTCCGGCACTCAGCGCGCCTATATGGGCTGCAGAGTCGATTCCCTGAGCCATCCCGCTGACCACGGTAAACCCGCGTCTTGCAAGATCCCCGCTCAAGCGCTCGGTTACCGTGCGTCCATAGGATGTAGCATTACGCGAGCCCACAATGGCGATATTAAGGCTGTCCGGGCGGAGTTTGCCATATATGTAAAGGACAGGGGGGGGGTCATGGATGTGACGGAGCAGGCTCGGGTAGTCTGGATCTGAGAACGTAATGATCTTGAAGCCGCTTTTCTTGACGAGGTTTAGATCCTCTTCTACTTGAGCGGGAACCTTATAGTTGTGGATCACCGATGAGAGGTGGTTGTTGACACCTTCTACCTTCAAGAGTTCTCCTGCAGAGGCCGTGAAAACCTTTTCCGGTGTTCCGAACTCTTTTACAAGTTGTAGAAAGAGGCGGTTACCAATACCTGGAACAGATTTTAAGGCAAGCCAGTGGCTGATAGATTCCATGACGTTTCAAAGGACTCTCTGACATTAGTTGAGATTAAGCGGTTTGTGGTGGATTTTCTCGCACCGTCCCTATATGAAGGAACTGGTTCTTGTGTCAAGGCTTTTTACGGGAGGCGATATGAAATGAAGTGCTCACGGCGGACTAAAGATTTTTGAGCTCTTTCAGTTTGGTTCTTGCTTTAGTTTGTGCGTCACTGAACGGGTAATCCTTAATGACCTTTTTTAAGAAAGTGCGGGCGTTATCGATATCTTGCAGGGCGATATAGGCGTACCCGATCTTAAGTAGAGCATCCGGGGCCTTATCCCTGTCTCCATACCGAGTCACCACATTCTTAAAGGCACTGATAGCGCTCGGATATTTTTTCATGTCATAGTAAGTCTCTCCAAGCCAGTACTGCGCATTATCTGCAAGCTCATGGTGCGGATAACGTTCTAAAAATCTCTTGAAATACCGTAGTGCCCGATCGTAGTGATGTTCCTTGTAAGCCGACAACGCTCTCTCATATTCCCCTTGAGCCGAAAGCCTCTCAGGTTGAGTTGCTTTCTTTGGTTTTACCTGCTGTTTTGGCTTGCCACCGTCCGGAGTGATTCTTGCTTTTTCAGGTAAGGACTTTATCGGTGCCGCTGTTTCTGATCTCGATGCTGGTTTTTGGACGACCATGGGAGGGGAAGGTTTTTTGTAGAGTTCAGATCGGGTGGCAAACTTATCAAGGTCCTTTTCAAGCCTGTCTATTCTGGCATCAAGAGTCTGAAGATGGTAATCAATCTCTTTCATCCCTTGCCGTATAGCGGCATTTGAGCTTGCAATTTCATGCAATTGCTTCTCGATCCCTGCCGTTTGAGCCTCTTTTTTTGGTGGAAACATCCTCTCAAATGAAGTACAGCCCGAAACGTGTGCCAGAAAAAATATCCCTGCAGCTATTTCCATCCAGGTAGCAAATCTGTGGAAATATCGCTTAGTTGTATCCATTTTAGTCTTCCCGGATTGACAGCGCATTAACGTCGTTTTCCCATTGAGCGGCCCTTCAATCTCGCCTGCGCTTGCTGCCAGGCAATCAGAACAGGGCTTGCGACATAAATAGAAGAGTAAGTCCCGACAACAACCCCGATAATCATGGCAAATGCGAAATCATGGATAATGCCCCCCCCCAGCACAAAGAGCGAGACAACCACAATCAGAGTTGTCATGGACGTTAACATGGTTCGACTCAGCGTTTCGTTGATACTGCGATTTATGATTACATTGAAAGGTTGCCGGTGATATTTTCGGCTGTTTTCCCGAATCCTGTCGAATACAATAATGGTATCGTTTAGCGAATATCCGATGATAGTAAGCAAGGCGGCAATGATTGGGAGGGTAAATTCCCTGTTAGTCAGCGAGAAGACACCTGCCGTGATCATCACATCGTGAATCAGCGCAACAATAGCTCCCATAGCAAATCTGAGCTTCAGGTAGAAACCGAGGGCCAGTGTGACCAAGACCGCCACGATAATAAGAATCGGGATACTCAGGCCAACTTTTTTTAAGGCCAGAAGTACCACAATTAAGGAGGCAGCCATAACGACGCTGGGCATCCATTTCAATTCGAAACGGCCGGAGATATAGACAATGAGCAAGAGCATGGCGGAGAATATTGCCAGCAGAGCCTTTTCCCGGAGGTCTTTTCCCACTTTAGGACCTACCATTTCCACCCGGCGAACTTCGACTCTGTTTTCGGGATGTGAGGATTCCAGATTCTTCTTTATGTTTGCAGAAAGGCTTTCCAGGGCGGCGGAGGTTTTCGCCGCTCTGATTAGAAATTCATAATTCTTCTTTTCCCCAAAACTCTGTACGGAGGTAATCTCCATATTTACAGGTTTAAGGGCTTCCTTTATAGCGTGAGGCGTAATTTTCTGTGAAAACCGGACTTGAACGATAGTGCCCCCGGCAAAGTCGATACCGTACCTGGGCCCCCCTTTTGCCACAAGTGAAATGATGCCGATGGCAATCAGGATCAACGAAGCTGCAAAGGCGAATTTCCTTTTGCCTATAAAGTCAATCCTTGTATCGGGTTTAATAATCTCCATAGCTTGTCTTTCAAATGCTCAAACGCTTTATCCTTTTCTGGAGTACAAGATAGTCAAAGACGAGCCGTGTGCCGATAATCGCTGTGAACATGCTGGCCAGTATCCCAATGCTGAGGGTTACGGCAAACCCTTTCACAGGTCCGGTTCCAAACTGGAAAAGGACCAGTGCTGCAATCAGGGTTGTAATGTTGGCATCCAGGATGGTGAGGGTTGCTTTGGAGTATCCTGCATCGATTGCAGCGCTGGGGGTCTTGCCATGGCGTAATTCCTCGCGAATACGTTCAAAAATAATTACATTGGCATCGACTGCCATGCCTATTGTCAGAATGATGCCTGCGATGCCTGGCAGTGTAAGTGTTGCCTCAAATGCAGCGAGCCCCGCTGCGATGAGGATAATGTTTAACAAAAGGGCGAAGTCTGCAATAATACCTGCTGCTTTATAGTAAATGCCCACGGATAGCACCACAAGTAAGCCCCCGATACACATGGAAAGGAGGCCTTTACGGATGGACTCATGACCTAAGGAAGGGCCTACAGTGCGTTCTTCGAGGATCTTGACGGGTGCTGGAAGGGCTCCTGCGCGTAGCACGATGGCCAGGTCGTGTGCCTCTTCAGTGGTAAAGTTCCCTGTAATACGGGCGTGGCCCCCGCCGATCTTTTCCTGGATAACAGGAGCGGAGTAAACACGGCCATCCAGGACAATAGCAAGGCGCTTTTTTACATTTGCCGCAGTAATACGTTCAAAGAGCCGTGCCCCCTTTTTATCGAAGTCTATAGCAACGTAAGGTTCATTGAACTGGGAATCGATCCTGACCCTCGCATCTGTTACATACGTTCCTGTCAAGGATGCCCGCTTTCGAACCAAAAACGGCCTCTTGATGCTGCGCCCTGTAGTTCTGTCTACGCTTACCTGATAGAGTATTTCGTCGCCCGGGGGTATGTGGCCTTTTAAGGCTTTGTCCACATCATGTTCTTCATCTACCAGCTTGAATTCGAGAAGAGCTGTCTGGCCTATCAAGTTAACGGCCCTTTGAGGATCTCTAATTCCCGGCAGTTGGACCAGGATGCGGTTTGCCCCCTGGCGGCGTATGTCCGGCTCGCTTACCCCAAACTGGTCGATTCGGTTTCTGATGGTTTCCATGGCCTGTTTTGCAGCCATCTCTTTTATGTAATTTACTTCTTGCTGAGGCAACTCGAGCCTGACCAAAAGGCCGTTCGTTTCGCTGGTTCTGGAGACAGAATGCAGACCCGGGAAGTCCTTCTCAAGGATTCTGTTAAAGCGTTGGATGCTTTCCTGTCCCAGGATGCGGACCGATATTTGTGAATTCTTCGTGTGCCTGAGCTCGCTGTATCGTATCTTTGCCTTTCTCATGGCTGCCTTTAAGTCCTGAAGAGTACGCTCCACCCTTGTTTCAAGGGCTTTGTCGGTTTGTACTTCCAGCACAAGATGCATTCCCCCCTGCAAGTCAAGCCCGAGATGAATCTTTTCTGTCGGAAGGATACCGGAAGCACTCCACCAGCGAGGGAGATTGGAACAGGTGGATGGCACCACATATACCAATCCGATTGCGACGAGCGCGACAGTAAAGAAAAGCTTCCACCTATGCTGTTTCAATCAATTGCTCCCCGGTAATGTCTTTTGTTCATTGAAAGGTCTCTGCCCCAAAGCTACTTTTTTCCGCTGGCATTTTGGCTCTGGACAAGACCTGCAATGTTTCCCCGCGCCACTTTCACACGGACCTTTTCAGAGATCTCAATGGTTGCCACGGTATCGCTGAGTGCTGTAATGCGGCCGTAGAGTCCACCACTCGTGATTACATGGTCCCCTGTTTTGAGATTGCTGAGCATCTGGCGGTGTTGTTTCTGTTTCTTTTGCTGAGGTCGGATCAGGAGGAAATAGAATATTGCAAACATGAGGATCAATGGGACCAATGCCCCGAATCCCCCTCCCTGTCCCGAGGTTCCTCCTCCTGTGCCCATGGCATATGCTAAGCTAAGCAAGGTGACTACCTCCTTTGTTTTCGATATTTGTTTTCGGGTTATAACTTAGATGTTTGAAAACACCTGTGTCTGTTGTTTAAAAGAGCTGAAGTGTTACATTTTTGGCTGATCTCGGATGTCCGATGCCGGCCAACTGATAACTGACAGCTGCAATAGCGCACTCGATCCTCAGCAGGCTGTTGCCCAAGTCCGTTTTTTTAGACAACAGCCAATTGGCCGATGTCGGGCATCCAGGATTGAGATTCCCATTTGTGATTTTCAATCATCTGAGATTCCATCTCATCTCCGCCGTACCAAGAATACTGGTAATAATAAGCTTAATATCCCTTGTTCTCTCTTTGATAATCGGACTTCCTGTTCCAGGCACTCTGGATGGAAATCTAACCACGTAAGTGGACTTCCACGGAGTGATATATGGGAAAAAGTAAGACGTAACAGCATCTCCCCTCTTGACTTTCCTCACTTCAAGCGGTGACACCCGCTCATTTTCATCATTTACCAGATAAAGCCTCCACATCGATCTGGTCTTGCTAAAATCGTCCCATTTTTTTTCCGGCACAAAGATTGCCATGACGAACTCGTGCCACCGCTTGCTCGATTGCAGTTGATCTTTTAAAAAGTTTCGTTTTTCCTCAGGTGTTAATCTATATGCCCTGGCGTATTCTTCCGTGTAGGACCGCCGAAACTGCTCTGATTTGAATGTGGCCGAAACGATGAGTCTTACCTCAAGACCTTTATGTATTCGTGCTTCCCGGCTCCATGCCTTGCAGCTTTTTTCATAGTGGTTACTTTGATACCGCTCTGCAGATTCAGTGAGCTGTGACACCGTCGTGCAGTTTCCGCAAAGAAGCAGCAATGCAAATGCAAGAAAGACAGAAGCCTTGGAGCGAGTAATTGAGACCGTCATATCTTTTTCGACTTTTCTTCTGAGTATTACAAGCTTTCTACAAAGAATCTTCCGCTTTTCCCCACTCGCCCCTTGCCCAGACACCTCGTTTGCATGCCGGATAGCCTGTAACAAAAAGTAAAGGGCCAGGACAGGCCAATCGCGGAGCTAAAATTTTTCAAAGACGCGCCTAAAGATGGTGTTCACATGCCTTAAATATGAGCTCACGTCAAATAGTTTTTCCACTTCATCTCGCTTCAAGTGATTTCTGATGGCCGGGTCATTCAGTATCAGATCTTTGAAGTCTCTGCCTTCCTTCCAGGCACGCATGGCCTGTTTTTGAACCATACGATAGGCATCTTCCCGGCTGACACCACGTCTTGCAAGCGCAAGAAGTACCTTTTGTGAAAAGATAAGCCCGCGCGTAATGCCAAGATTTTGCTTCATCCGCTCTGGATAGACAATAAGATGCCGTATGAGGCTGGTCATTCTGTCGAGCATGTAATCAATCAAGATTGTGGTATCAGGGATGATAACCCTTTCAATGGAAGAGTGGCTGATGTCCCGCTCATGCCACAGTGCAATATTACTCAACGCTGCTGATGCATTGGAACGTACAAGCCTTGCGAGGCCAGACAGATTTTCGGCACCTACAGGGTTTCGCTTATGCGGCATGGCAGAAGAACCTTTTTGCCGTTTTGAAAAATATTCCTCCACTTCCAGGACCTCTGTCCTTTGTAAGTGGCGAATTTCAATTGCCATCTTTTCTATTGAAGAAGCTGTAATGGCCAGGGCGGAAAAGTATTCCGCATAACGGTCTCTCTGGATGATTTGATTGGAGATAGCAGCAGGCTTAAGCCGAAGTTTTCTGCAGACATAAGCCTCCACTTCCGGTGAAATACTGGCATAAGTGCCCACTGCTCCGGAAATCTTCCCAACACTGATTGTTTCCACGGCCTGTTCGATTCGCCGGCGATTCCGTTGCATTTCGTCGTACCAGAGAGCAAGCTTAAGGCCAAACGTGATCGGTTCGGCATGCACGCCATGGGACCGACCTACCATAACAGTATCCTTATGAGCGATTGCCTTTTTTCTCAAGGCAGTTAGCAGGCGGTTGCAGTCTTTCAGGATGATCTTTGAGGCCTCGCGCAGCCGGACCGCCATGGCAGTATCCAGAATATCGGAGGAGGTCAGCCCCAGGTGGATATACCTTGCATCGGGGCCAACAGTCTCTGCTACGTTTGTTAAAAAGGCGATCATGTCGTGTTTAGTTTCAGTTTCGATGGCCTCGATCCTTTCGATCGAAAAACGCCCTTTTTCCCGGATCTTTTCTACGGCTTCAGCGGGGATTTGACCAATTTTTGCAAGGGCTTCACAGACCAAGATTTCTACCTCAAGCCATGCTTGAAACTTGTTTTGTTCGGTCCATATGCGCCCCATGGCTTCGCGAGTATAACGTTTTATCATTGGACTTATCTTTGCTCTAATGCTGTGAGGAAGTTATTGTTCCGCCGGCAGCCACAATGTCTCTCCATCAAACTCTATCCGGCTGACATCCTTATAGTCAATTATGTCTAAGAGGGAAAAGACTCGACTCATGTTGTAAATGACTATCTTGCTTAATGGATGGATAATATTGAGGTCGGTATCCAGCTTGCGCTGCTTGATATTGTATATGTAGACCAGGTCTTCAGAAAATTTAAGGATCTTGCCTATTCCAGAACTATAGCCCAAAGGGTTTGGCTCGTCGGCCAGGGGTGAAAGTTGTATCCCTTTGTTGTCATAATAGTCTTTTAAAAGCTTGAAGTGGATATCCCAGATGTTTTCGCCAGGTTGAACCACATGAATCCCGAATTCATCCGTCTCCTTTGGCATTGCTCCGGTTATCAAATCTGTCTCCAGTATATCTCCTTCCCTGAGTCGAACCTTTTCCAGGATCTTTTTCATCCGAACGGTTTCTTTGCCGATCTTGATCGATTCATCAGGTTTGACAATCATATCAATGCTCTTTTCAACTCCATACTGTGCTTTCCGCTTTTCCATGAGGGCGCTCAGCGCTGCATCGCTCTTTTTTTTCATCTTGTTGTAGTTGATCACCTTCTTGGTGGTAATAGGCCTCCTTTTTTCCGCACGGTGAGGGGGCATGGCTTGAGGGTGTGTAACGGGCTTCGTGGCTTTTTTCGAGAAAAGCCAAAGCCCGAATCCTACCAGGAAGATGCAACAGGCACCAAGTACAAGATACTTGCCTGTTCTGGACGATCTGGCATGCAGTGAACGTGCAGCAAGCATATTGGCTATTCTCCTCGTTTGCGGGCTAATAGGTGCAACCTATTTACAGTATTGGACAGACACTGTCAATATCAATTGGATTGTTGACCAAGGCACGGTTCCGTAGAGAGCCTTTAGTTTCACTTCGCTAATGAACGAAATGCTGAAGCTTGATGGGGATGGGGAGGCAGAGGCCTTAATCTGTTTTATCATACATGTAAAGCGCCATACCCACCGCAGCCGCTTCTTCTCGGGTAAGAGTTTTTGGTGAAGGTCGAGACTGGAGTTTTTTACTTTGCTTCCTCGTGTCCAGCAGCGAGAAAATCCTGCCTGTAACCTGCATTACTATTTGCAGCACACCAAGGACAACAAATATGCCCACAAACCGGATCACCAATGTAGAGATCGCATAACCCCAATCAACAACTTGCGGTTCCACTGGAAACATCCTTTCTTTGCCTTAACCAAACATGGCGATAAACATGCCCGCTGCTGATGCACTGCCGATGACACCCGCCAGATTTGGGCCGATGGCGTGCATGAGCAAAAAATTATGAGGATCTTCCTGTTGTCCCACCATCTGAGAGACCCTGGCCGCCATAGGGACCGCAGACACCCCTGCCGAGCCGATCAGAGGGTTAAGTTTTTCCTTTGAAAAAAGGTTCATGATCTTTACTGTTGTTATACCACCTACAGTACAGATAGCAAAATCGACCAGACCGAAACTGAATATGAGCAAGGGCTTCGCTGTGAGAAATTTTTCAGCGTGCATGGTTGCACCGACCGACAGCCCGAGAAATATAGTCACGATATTCATAAGCGAACTCTGGGCAGTGCCCGCCAGCCTGTCAACAACACCACTCTCCCGCATGAAGTTCCCGAGCATGAACATCCCCATCAAAGGAGTCACCGCAGGGATCAAAAGAGAGGTCACCCCTGCCACCATGAGAGGAAAGAAGATTTTCTCTCGCTTTGATACGGGCCTCAGTTGTTTCATTACGATCTTTCGCTCTTCCTGACTGGTCAGCAGTTTCATAATAGGGGGTTGGATCAAGGGGACCATAGCCATATAGGAGTATGCTGCAAGGGCATTCGGTCCAAGCAGATTTGGAGCTAACTTTGCAGTAAGATAGATCGTTGTTGGCCCATCAGCCCCTCCAATAATTCCTACCGAAGCGGCTTCTTTTAGTGTAAAGCCACAGAAAAGGACCCCCAGAAATGTGACAAACACTCCGAGCTGTGCTCCGGCTCCAACTATCAGGGTCTTTGGGTTGGCGATAAGAGGCCCAAAATCCGTCATGGCTCCCAGCCCAAGAAATATAATACACGGGATAACCTCCCATTCAACACCATAATGGTAGAATATATTGATAAGCTCCCGTTTCCCGGATGCGTCAACACCCATAAGGGGTGTCAGCGGGAAGTTGACAATGAAGATTCCAAAACCGATAGGCAACAGGAGTAGAGGCTCATATTTTTTCGCAACGGCCAGATAAACGAACAGCAGACCAATCCCCCACATAATAACAAGCTTGTAGTGAAGATGGAAAAGGCCTGTCTGCGTATACAAAATAGTTGACAGAATATCTATAAACTTGTCCCAACTCATTTGATAATTCCTTTAGAAGTATGATTACTCGCAGATAATACGGCTTTCTCCGGGTTGCATGGCCGGATTTCCCTCTATCGTTATGGTCAGATTTTTCTTTGCCTCTACGTCTAAGAGTTCCTTTCGCTTTCTGTTTAGGAGATAATCGGCCACATTCACCGGTACGATCCCCTTAACCTGAGTTATGTTCTCTTTAAGGACTTCAGAGCGGAGTTTTCTCAGGAATTCAAGAGATAGCCTCTCAGCCGATGGAACCAGGCCTTTTCCCTGACAGTGCGGACACGGGACAAAGCTGCCGTATTCTATCGAGGCGCTGATTCTCTGTCGAGTCAGTTCCATCAGGCCGAACTTGGATATTGTGCCCACACTGATCCGGGCCTTATCCAGCTTGGTATACTCTTTCATTGCTTTTACAAGAGCGTGCTTGTGTTTGCGCTCCCGCATGTCGATGAAGTCAATTACGATCAAGCCGCCCAGATCGCGCAACCGGAGCTGCCTGGCAATTTCAGCCGCTGCCTCCATGTTGGTGGTGTAGGCTGTGTGTTCCATGGAGGTTTCCTGAGTCGATTTCCCGGAATTTACGTCAATTGCCACCAGGGCCTCGGTCGGGTTGATCACAATATGCCCCCCTGATTTCAAAGGAACACGATTTGCGAAGATGGAGGCAATCTGATCTTCGATCTGATACTTTGTGAAGATTGGATCGGGGTCTTTATACAGCTTAACGATCCTGGTGTGCCTCGGAGATATAATGTGCATGAATTCTTTGACATCGTGATAGACGTCTTTGTCGTCTACCAGGATTTCGTTGACATCAGATGTGAAATAGTCCCGAATGGCCCGAATGGCCAGATGACGCTCCTTGTAAAGAAGACATGGGGCGGGGCTGGAAACCCCCCGTTTTTTGATATTTCCCCACAACCGAAGGAGATAACGAATGTCTTTGGAGATTTCGCGCTTCTGTTGTAATGCCCCGGCTGTGCGAACAATGACACCAAAACCTTTGGGAATATTTAAAGAATCTATAATACTTTTGAGACGTTGTCGCTCTTTTTCATCTTCTATTTTCCTTGAGATTCCCAACCCTTTACCCCCCGGCATCAGCACAGTGTATCGCCCTGGTAAGGACAAATACGTAGTAAGGAGTGCCCCCTTGTTCAAGATCGGTTCCTTGGTTACCTGGATGAGGAGCTCCTGGCCTGGCTTAATAAGATGCTGAATAGTGCGGATGTCCTTGTTGGGGCCGCTTGGCTCGTCCACATAGTAGTCGCTGTGAATCTCATGTTGGGGCAAGAAACCGTTTTTCACTGTGCCGTAATCGACAAAGGCGGCCTGCAGACTTGGTTCAACGTGTGTAATGATCCCCTTATAAATGTTGCCCCGGGTCAATTCGCTCGTGCTTGTTTCGATGCTGAAATTCTCCAGTCGGCCTCTTTTTATCAGAGCAATTCGGCATTCTTCTGGATCAACGGCATTGATCAGTATTTTGAGTGCATCCCTTTTGCGTGCCATGATGTGACGTTCACTACCACTCTCTTGTCAAAAAAACAATGATTTTACGTCTCACTTTAGCCTTATGGTGACACTTTAGCTCTTTTAAAAAAACAGACATACGGAGCGGACAGGCCATCCGATTGGAGACCGTCTCAAACTCAGACAGTGAGCCAGTCTCCAATCGGATGGCCTGTCCGCAATAATATTTTCA
>QMMV01000015.1 GCA_003647435.1 Deltaproteobacteria bacterium
CTGTTTTTTCTTTACGCTCAGTTACCTGCCTGCCGGCAGGCAGGGGCTCGAGTTTGAGACGGTCTCCAATCGGATGGCCTGTCCGTTCCGTATGTCTGTTTTTTAAAAGAGCTAAAGTGTTACAAATATTGAAGCCATGTCGGTAGCAAAGGGTGAGGTTCTAAAGGTAGAGATTGAAAAACTGGTTTCCGGGGGCAGGGGCATTGCCCGGGTGGACGGTCTTGCAGTCTTTGTAGACAGGGTTGTTCCCGGGGATGAGGTCCGAGTCAAGGTAGTCAGGAAAAAAAAGAATTACGCCGAAGCCCGAATTGTCGATCTAATCAGACCGTCAGCTTTCAGAGTTAAAGCCCCTTGCTCCTACAGTGGTACCTGCGGCGGCTGCCCATGGCAATTTATCGCTTATGAGAAGCAGCTAAGCTGTAAAAGAGAGCACATAATGGATGCCCTGGAACATATCGGTCGGATCAAAGGCGTGCAAGTCCACCCCCCTGTTGCGTCTCCAAAGCAATTTGGATACAGAAACAAAATGGAGTTTTCCTTTTCTGACAGGAGGTGGCGTCCCCCTGAAGAACTTTCCGCCGGCAATATCAGGGAAGACTTTGCCCTGGGGCTGCATGTGCCGGGAACCTTTGATAAGGTTCTTGATATCGACACCTGTCTACTTCAGCCAAACCTGGGCAACAGCATCCTCGCCGATGTGCGCTCATATGTGAGAAAAAGCGGTATACCACCATATGGACTCAAATCCCACAAAGGCTTTTGGCGCTTTCTCATGCTAAGACACTCTTTCCACTATGATACCTGGTTGGTAAATATTGTTACTTCTCGGGAGGAAAGGTCCTGGGTTCAACCGCTGGCCGACACTCTTTATGAGAAGTATCAAGAGGTTGTCTCTATTGTCAATAATGTGAATACAAGGCGAGCTGCAATAGCCCTCGGCGAATATGAGATACTCCTTGCAGGCGAGCCATTCATCAAAGAAAAGATAGGGAGATTTGAATTCACGATTTCTGCCAATTCTTTTTTTCAAACTAACACAGATTGCGCCAGGCGTCTTTATGAGATAGTGAGGGATTATTCCGGTCTCACAGGCCGTGAGGTGGTTTTGGATCTTTACAGCGGAACCGGAACGATTCCAATATTTTTGTCAAGCAGGGCGAAGAAAGTAATAGGCATCGAGATTTCAGAAAATGCCGTCCGCGATGCTCAAAAGAACTGCCAGAAAAACCAGATCGAAAACTGTCTATTCATATGCGGGGATATCAAAGCAGGGCTCAAGCACCTTCAAGATAAGCCGGATGTCATTGTTGTAGACCCACCAAGGGCAGGTATGCCTCCGGACGTAATTAAACTGATCGGCGGTCTTTCTCCATCCATTATCATCTACGTGTCGTGCAATCCGGCCACTATGGCCAGAGACCTTGCAATGCTAAAACAAAATTATCACGTCCTCGAAATCCAGCCGGTCGACATGTTCCCTCATACACCCCATATAGAGTCTGTGGCAAGACTCGAACTAACAAAGTGATGCGGCTTCGTAATCTGGGTCCAGAGCTTACGGTTTTTTTCGCTTTTTTTTGTTTTTGTCTTGACAACCAGCAGCTTTTTGTGTATTCGGCCAGTGATTGCGTAGCGCCAAGTTAAGGTGTGTTCACAAGGGCGGGAACCTTCCTGTATGAGCCTGAAAGATCTCTTAATAAAAAACAAACATGCTATTTTAGAAAAATGGTTTGACATAGCTTTAGGGGTATATGCGGAGCAAGGCCAAACCTTTTTCAAAAAGCAAAAAGATCGGTTTGCAAATCCAGTTGGTCACACCACCTCCGAAGGAATAGAATCGATATATGACGAACTCTTGAAAGAGACAGAATCTGATAAGCTTCCGCTATTTCTGGAAAATATCATGAAAATAAGGGCTGTTCAGGATTTTTCTGCATCCGACGCCCTGAGTTTTATCCCGGGATTAAAGAGAATAATCAGGGAGCAACTCGGTAGCATCCTCCTGCAGAAGGAGATTGCCGAAGAGTGGGCGGTATTTGAATCCAAAGTAGACCGGCTGGCCCTGCTCGGTTTTGATGCCTATACCAACTCCCGCCAGAGGCTCTTCGACAGCAGGGTAAATGAGGTAAGGACCCGGGCTGCAAGATTACTGAAGATGGCAGGTATAGGATATGATATTCCGGTAGAGGAAAAAGGCGTCAAAAACGGTAAGGCGGATAATGCATAACTTAACATGAAGTGGGGGAACACTAAATGAATGTGATAGTGAGTCTCACGATTTCTTCCATCGCGGTCGTAGTCTTGGTTTTGATTCCTCTTATAGGGGTGTGGGGGTTGCATCTACACTATCTGTTTGGAGTCGTTATTCCGTATCTTGCTGCGGCTACGTTTTTTGTGGGCATTGTCTACCGTGTGGTGGATTGGGCAAAGTCGCCTGTACCTTTCCGCATACCCTCAACATGCGGTCAGCAAAAGACAATGCCCTGGGTCAAAAGGACGTATGTAGATTATCTGGATAACCCGGACAGTACGTTAGGAACCGTCCTGAGGATGGTTCTCGAGATACTTTGTTTCCGTTCTTTGTTCAGGAACACGAAGCTGCAATTCGGCAGCGGCGAAAAGATCAAGTATGCATCAGCGAAGTGGCTATGGTTAGGGGCAATAGTTTTCCATTATGCCTTTCTCACGGTATTGATCAGACACCTCTGGCTTTTTACCGAGCCTGTCCCGTTTTTTGTCCAATTACTCAATAAACTTGACGGATTCTTGCAAATCTTTGTGCCGACAATATACCTGAGCGGCTTCGTTCTCGGGGCAGCCGTGACCTACCTTCTCCTGAGAAGGCTTTTCATCCCACAGGTACGATATGTATCTTTGCCTGCTGATTACTTTCCACTCTTACTGATCATCGGCATGGCCTTTACAGGTATTCTCATGCGTTACCTACTCAAGGTGGATATGATAAAGGTCAAGGAGCTAACCCTGGGACTCGTCCGTTTCAGTCCAAGAGTACCCGATGGGATCGGGGTAATCTTTTATATCCATTTGTTTCTTGTCAGTAGCCTGTTTGCTTATTTCCCTTTTAGCAAGCTTGTGCATATGGCGGGTGTCTTCCTGAGCCCGACAAGGAATCTTTCCAACAATAGCCGCGCAGTCAGGCACATTAACCCGTGGAACTACCCTGTGAAGGTTCACACATATCAAGCATATGAAGATGAGTTTAGAGAAAAGATGAAAGCCGCTGGATTACCTGTAGAAAAAGAATAATTTGAAAAATTATCTTCAAAAGGAGTTCCTATGGCCGAAAAACTAAAACCGGAAGAAATCTTAAATATCAGTCACCAGCCTCCTCTGACTTCGAAAGGGTGGATGGACACGCGCAGTGAAATCAGGCCGGGTATGCATTGTTATGCCTGCGAGCCGAAAAACCTTGAAGTGGTAGACTTTCCAAACCCAAGGCAGTGGTCGGTCATGGATGAAGACTGGAAACTGCCTGAAAACTGGAAAGAGATCTTTCTGGAAGGGATGAAGGATCGCCTTGACAGATTTCGTAGCTTCAAGCTTTTCATGGATATCTGTGTAAGATGCGGCGCCTGTGCCGATAAGTGCCACTTTTTTATTGGTTCCGGAGATCCCAAGAATATGCCGGTTCTGAGGGCAGAACTTTTCAGATCATTATACCGTAAGTATTTTACAACAGCAGGGAAACTCTTTGGCAAGGCAGCCGGGGCGAGAGAGCTGACGTATGAGGTATTGAAAGAGTTGTGGTACTATCTATACCAGTGCAGCGAATGCCGCCGCTGCTCTGTCTTTTGCCCTTATGGCATTGATACCGCTGAGCTTACCATCATCGGTAGAGAACTGACCAATCTGTTAGGGCTCAACATCGATTGGATCGCAGCTCCTGTGGCGTTCTGTTATAGAACGGGGAATCACCTTGGCATTCAGCCCCATGCCTATAAAGGCATGATCGAGTTTTTTGTCGATGAAATAGAGGATATCACGGGTGTCCGTGTAAATCCCACTTTTAACAGGAAAGGAGCCGAGATCCTTTTTATCACCCCTTCCGGTGATGTCTTTGCTGACCCTGGAACATTTACCTGCATGGGGTACCTGATCCTTTTTCATTACCTGGAGAGTCTCGGGCTGGACATCACCTGGAGCACATATGCCTCTGAAGGAGGGAATTTTGGTTTTTTTACCTCCCACGAGATGGCAAAACGGCTCAATGCAAAGATGTACGCCGAGGCCAAGCGATTGGGGGTAAAATGGATACTTGGCGGAGAATGCGGCCACATGTGGCGGGTTATTAATCAGTATATGGATACCTTTAATGGCCCCGCCGATTTTCTTGAAGAACCTGTTTCCCCGATCACCGGTACGAAATTCGAGAATGCAAAATCGACAAAGATGGTTCACATCTGTGAGTTCACGGCAGATCTTATCAGAAATAACAAATTGAAGTTGGACCCCAGCAGAAATGATAACAAAATAGTCACCTTCCACGATTCATGTAATCCTGCCAGGGCCATGGGACTTTTGGAAGAGCCGCGCTACATCATCAAGAATGTGTGTAACCACTTTTACGAGATGCCGCCCAACACCATCAGGGAGCAGACTTACTGCTGCGGGGGCGGATCAGGATTGAATGCAGGTGAAGACATGGAGCTGAGGATGCGCGGGGGGCTACCCAGGGCAAATGCAGTGAAATACGTTCACGACAAGTATGGAGTGAACATGCTTGCGTGTATTTGCGCAATCGACAGGGCGGTCTTCCCGGAACTCATGAACTATTGGGAGACCGGGGCAGAGGTGACAGGTATTCATGAACTGGTGGCAAATGCCCTGGTGTTACCTGGCGAAAAGAAAAGAACAACCGACTTGCGTGCAGAACCCCTTCCGGGAATGGAGGAAACTGAGGATGTATGATGGAGGCAAGATAATCACCGGGCTCATCATTGGTATTGGTTTGATTGCATTTCCTATCTGGCTTAATGCAGGCAAGGCTGTGAAGAAGGCCGACCCAAAACTTCCTGCCAAAGAAAAGCAGTGCGTCGAACCCACGCAGTATATGTTGACCAACCATATGGAAGTATTGGATTTGTGGAGGGATTCCGTTGTACGTCTTGGTGACAGATACTTCATTAGCTTTGATGGGAAAAAATACAGGGTAAGCCTTCAAAATACTTGCATGAGCGCGGAATGTCATCCTAAGAAGAAAGAATTCTGTGACGAATGTCACGACTATATGGGGATAGAGCCCTACTGTTGGGATTGCCACATTGAAAAGGGGGAGAAAAAGTAATGGCTTTCGACAGAAGGAAATTCTTGAAAGTAAGCGGGCTTTCGGTACTTGGGGTGTGGGCTAAGTCTGCCGCGGATGCCCTGGCAGGAGAAAAGCCAGGCTTTGGTATTACTGAAAAGCTGCTGCATCTGTTTCGGAAGCCGGTTGGGTTTGCGTCTGCCGATGCCCTGACAGCAAAGAAATGGGCCATGGTAATCAAGGTGCGGAATTGTCCAACCGACTGTCACGCTTGTATTGATGCATGCGATTATGTCCACAATATTCCCGATGCTGAAAAAATGCCCAGTCCGAGACATGAAATAAAATGGATATGGCAGGATGAGTACAAGCACGCTTTTCCGGATCAACAGCACGAATACGTTGAAGAACGTCTGAAGAAACTCCCATTTCTGCTTCTGTGCAATCACTGTGATAATCCTCCTTGCGTGAGGGTATGCCCGACGAAGGCAACATTTAAAAGAGAAGACGGGATCGTCATGATGGACCAGCATCGATGCATCGGATGCAGGTTCTGTATGGCTGCATGTCCATATGGATCCCGTAGTTTTAACTGGGTAGACCCGAGACCGTATATTGAAAAACAATATCCTGAATATCCAATAAGAGTTAGAGGTGTAGTTGAAAAATGCACTTTTTGTGCAGAAAGACTTGCAATAGGGAAGATCCCAGCTTGTGTGGAGGCATGCCAGAATGAGGCTAAAAAGCATGGTCGGGAACCTGCATTGGTATTTGGTGACCTGGAAGATCCTGAATCGGAAGTAAGAAAGCTGCTTCGTTCGCATTACGCAATCCGCCGAAAACCAGAACTGGGGACAGGCCCTCAAATTTACTACATAGTGTGAGGTAACTATGCTTGAGAAGGCGTTTGTTGGAGGTCGAAAATACTGGATATGGATGGCATTTTTGCTGGGTGTCATCGGTTTGGGCTTTATTATGTATTTGTGGCAATGGCGTTATGGCCTGGGTTTAACAGGCATGGGAAGGGACGTTTCCTGGGGGTTTTATATCGCCCAGTTCACGTATCTTGTGGGTGTGGCAGCCTCCGGGGTTATGGTGGTCTTACCTTGCTACATCCATAATTATAAGCCGTTTGCAAAGGTTACGATTCTCGGAGAATTTCTGGCTGTTGCTGCAGTAACGATGTGTTTGATGTTCATTCTTGTAGATTTGGGCAGGGTGGATCGGCTTCTGAATATGATACTGCATCCGACGCCCAATTCCATCCTTTTCTGGGATATGGTTGTCCTGAATGTATATCTTTTTTTAAATATTTTCATCGGCTGGGTCGCACTATCGGCAGAACGCAAGGACGTGCCACCTCCTCACTGGATCAAGCCTTTCATTTATATTTCCATTCCATGGGCTTTCAGCATCCACACTGTTACGGCGTTCCTTTACGCAGGCCTGCCAGGAAGACATTTCTGGCTGACCGCCATCATGGCTGCCCGCTTTCTTGCATCAGCGTTTTGTTCGGGGCCTGCACTTCTGATCGTGTTCTGCCTTATTGTAAGGAAAGTTACTAAATTTGATCCTGGCAAAGATCAGATTCGGACGCTGGGCGGCATTGTGGCTTATGCTATGATCTTAAACGTATTTTTCTTCCTGCTTGAGCTCTTTACTGCCTTCTACAGCCAGATACCCGGGCACATGCATTCATTCATATATTTGTTCCGCGGGCTGGAAGGGCATGCCCGGCTTGTTCCATGGATGTGGACTTTCGTTGTATTTGCGGTGGCCGCCCTCGTCCTTCTGATTGTGCCTGCCACACGCAGGAAATTAGATACCTTATTGGTAGGGTGTGTGTGTGTAATTATTGCTACGTGGATCGACAAAGGCCTGGGCCTGGTTATAGGTGGTTTCACACCAAACCCTCTTGGCAAGGTGGTAGAATACTGGCCTACGGGCCCTGAGTTTCTGATTAGTCTGGGAGTTTGGGCTACCGGCGTCCTTATTCTTACGGCACTTTATAAAATTGCCATATCCGTGAGGGAAGAGGCGGGTATTTATAAAGCATGAGGTAGCGGGGGGCCGCCCGCACCAGTTGGCAAATCCCAAACTGATTAGCGAGCCAAGCCCCCAAGCCCTTAGGTGTCAGACATATAGTAAATAAAAAGGGCTCATTCCGCATGGAATTGAGCCCTTTTTTGTTTTCTTTCTGGTCGGGAGGGGATTACACTCCCAACTTGTTAAGGTTGTGTTCGGGTAACCTTGTAGGCAGTGATTGTTGCTCCAAAGATCAGCAATATTTCCCACACCGCCACTGCAATCCAGCTCTCAAATATGGCAAAAAAGAGACCTCCGCCTATGATAGCGGGTATCCCGGAGACTATAATGATCCCTATAAATCTGAAGATATCCATATATTACCTCTCAAAAGCGAGACCCTTGATCTTGTGATATAACCGGACCCTTCCCCCAACAAATTTGAAAGGTCTCAAAGCTTGCTGCGACCGCCATCATTTACCTTTCCACAACTCATGAATGAGCAAAGTTCCATTCCCTACTCCCTATTCCCCGTTCACTTGTCTTCCACTTCCCGCTCATACAGATAATCAAGAAAGGCGCGGATACCACAGTAGTTCAGTAGAACGAAAACAAGTCCTAATACCGTATACAATGAACCCATAAAGACAAAGTGTGCAGCATCATTTACCCATTCAAAACAAAATGGAAACATATAAGCTTTTCTCCTTTATGCCGGATTCAATTCCCTTTCTTGGGGAAAAATAGGAAGATAACGATATGAAAGTGATATCACCATGGCACCTATCCAAACAGGAAGAAGCGTTGTTGCCCATTCTTGCCAGTTTGGATGATAACTGGCAAACTTGTCAAAAGGCATCACGGGCACAGCAAGGGTTTGTACCGTCATAATCCAGCGGTTCATGAAAATACCCGCACAATTTAAGAAACTCGCAAGTATCAACAAGGCGCTATTAGACCTGCCTTGCTTTGTAATCAGGATGATGGCCGGGATAATACCGAGTATGCCGACCTCTGTGATCAGAACCCAGATACCATACGGTTGATTTGCGTAAAAACTCTTGAAGTTAATACCGACCCTGGGGGCCGTCGAGGAGGCCCAATAGATTGTATCAATAATCTTTAAAACTATGTACGAAGCCAACAACCAACCAGCGATCTTGGCAAGGGTCTCTTTCACGCTTTTCTTGACAAGCTGTTTTCGGGTAATCTTTTCTGTGATCCAGGTAATCAGCAACGTAAAACAGGGCCCGCAGGCAATAGCAGACAAGATAAAAAGGAAAAAAGTCCATGGCCACACCAGGAACCCTGACCGATACGCAAAAGGCCTGCCGTAAAGCACTCCGGGTACCCCGCCAAGAGACCCCTGGTGAAAAAAGGAAAGAAAGACACCTATTGCAGCAATTGCAGGCATGGCCTGGTGAAAACGATGGCTCAAGAAATGGAAAAATCGATACGCATCGATCCGACGGTTTTCCAAGACCAGTGGTACATATTCGATACAAAGAACCATAAAGTAACACGTAATACAAAATGCCACCTCAGTGAGCATGGAGTGGACGTTAGCATGCCAAAAAATAAACCACCCTCTCAGGGGCTGCCCTACATCTATCCCCAGGATACCCAGGGCTGAGGCATAACAGATAACTCCGATCACTACAGCAAAATTAACAATATTTTTAAGCTCTTCTATCTTTAGGATATATCGCAAAAAGCCGGTAAAAAACGCCCCTGCACCAAGTGCGATTACACCCAAATCTGCAACAATCCAGAAACCAAACGGAAAATTATCATTTAGATTTGTCTGATTTAACGCTTTCCCCCAGCACAACAGGGCAGCGTAGATTCCCCAAAGTGTAGGGATGGTCAAGACTCCTATCCATATGGCGAATTTCTTAAACGAACACCGTTTGACACCTTCTGGAATCAAGGCGGAATCCATGGCAAATGCTCCTTTCGAGGCGGATGATATTAATTTCCTTAGTCTTGTGCTTCCTCTTCCAGGTAATGGTCAACCCCCCTGCGGACCCACTCCTTTGTTGAAAGATAATACACCTTAGGATTAGTGCCCAGTTTTTCGAGAATCCTGAAGGCATTAGGACTGTTTTTCAGCTTATAGACTGCATGCTGGGGGTTATTTAGATCCCCGAATGTAATAGCACCGGCAGGGCACGCCTGGGCACAGGCCGTTTGATATTCGTCTTCTCGAATCTCGCGACGGCCTTCTGCATACGCTTTGTTCTTCGCCCGCTGAAACCGATGATAACAAAAACTGCACTTTTCCACCACGCCGCGCATTCTGGGCGAGACATCAGGATTTAGGTATTTTTCCATCCCCTTGGGCCATTTCGGGTCCCACCAGTTAAAATAACGGGCATGATAAGGACATGCAGCCATACAATACCGACATCCAAAACAGCGCGTGTAAATCTGGCTCACGATCCCGGTTTCATGATCACGATCGGTTGCAGTTGCAGGGCAGACAGCTATACACGGTGCAGGCCGGTGGTGTCCTGAACCCTCGCAATGCATGCATGGCCTGGGGATATAACAGACTTCCGTGTCAGGGAAAGGGAGGCCATTAGTCATTTTGTAAACTCTCATCCAGGTGATGCTCCGCAATTTGTCGGTTTCATCCGCCCGGAATGAGACATTATTCTCTGCCATGCAGGCCACCATGCATGCTCCACACCCGGTGCACTTGTCAAGATCGATCACCATGCCAAACTTGTAAGTCTTCTGTTCGCTGTGTATATCTTTCATTATCGCCCCTTAAGTTTCGCAGAGGTTATAACATCTTCAAACAACAGTTGGCGCAAGCCCCCTAAGCTGTTAAACCTTTATTATCCTGGCGCGAGCCCCCCATGTGGCAGACAGGCCTGAGACAGGATCTTCCACGACACCCATCAGTTTATTGGCATTTACCCCCTTGTGAGCTAAGAATTCGTCATAGGCCGTGTGGCCGAGCCCGCTGGGGATCGCTATCACCTCCGGCATAATCCCTTCAAAGAGGTGCACCAAAACTTTAGCCCTTGCCTTAGGCGTTTCAAGTATAATGCTGTCGCCTTCCGAAAGACCATAATTTGAAGCCGTTTTTGGATTGATTTCCACAAAGAGATCGTTCCCCTTTAAAACGGTGTCTGGCAAGGCCTTGGTACAAAACGGTGGGTTACCGATCGCACCATTTGCCAGGCGAATCGATTCTGCAGGGATCAGGGTGAGTGGATAATTGGCATGGTCTCCTTCCGGCTCCACGGTTTTGTAGTGGGGAAGACAGCGTATATCCTGAGGCTGACTCGCCCCTTGGCGTTCAAGGGCTTTGACATAAAATTCGAATTTGCCGGAAGAAGTCTTGAAGGCCTCTTCCCATGCCGGGGGCTTATAGTTAGCTTCCTGCACGAAACCTCTTTTTTCCAACGTATTCCACTTGTCTCCCATCGTCCATTTCAGCAAGGTTTCATAGTCTTTCCATGGGAATGCCTTTGCGACGGAGCCACCAAGACGTTTAGCAATATTGATTATGACGTCCCCGGCATGTCTTGTATCAAATTGAGGCGGCACGACCGGTCTCAAAAGAGCAAGTATCGGTTTTTGCAAACCGATAGGCGTATGGAAGTCTTCCCACCGCTCGAGACAATGATGATTAGGGAGGATTATATCTGCATGCTGGGCAGTCTCGTCTAAATACGTGGAAAAACTCACCACAAAAGGAATACGCTCAAAGGCTTCAGCCACCGCTGTGCTATCAAGCATGGTGTAATAGGGGTTGGCTTCATGGACAAGCAATGCCTGCACCGCACCTGCTTGCTGCTCATTGATTGCTTGAGGCAATCGCTCCGGAAGATACTTGACGTGCAAATACCTGTCTGTGCCGGCACCATCTAACCGCGGCATACCAAAACCAGACCGGGCAATCTCATCTTGCTCAACTTCCGGCCAGGTCCTCGTGGAAACTTCAGGCTGTGGACAGATACCTCCTTCCCTATTGATGTTGCCAACCAGCGCATTCAGGGCATGAACTGCCATGCACTCATAAAGGCTTCCCTGCCTGCTCCCTTTACCCCTGCCCCAGGTGGCCAGCGGCCGCTTGGCTTTTGCAAATTTTCGGGCAAGGTCAATGATCTTCCTCGGTGGAAGTCCGGTGACCTGAGATACGGCTTCTGGAGCATACTTGGTCAGGACGAGGCGCTTGAAACCTATATGGTTCCCGCCACTCGAGTCGGTCCAATCTTCAAAGCCAAATGTGTAATTGTCTATAAATCTATGTTCATATAGTGACTCTTTCACAATGACATGAGCGAGCCCTAAAGCGAGAGCCGCTTCAGTTCCCGGCCTTACAGGATACCAGTTATCGGCCTTGGCCGCAGTGCGAGAAAGCCGCGGTTCAATCTGAACTACGGTAGCTCTTTCCTTCAAATTGCGAGTCCGCCATATACTGTGTGCTTTAATAACACGAACAGGAGAGCCCCAGCCTTCTATGAGTCCACTGCCGAAACTCAAGATAAAGCTTGCATGTTCTAAGTCATATGCAACCGGGCTGGCAGTTCCGTGCATCAGACCCATGGCAAGCTCCTCGGTGTCCCGACCAGAAGCCATTTGAACAAAATTCGGTGATCCGTAAGCCTTGAGAAAACGGGCAAAAAGCTGCGAGACCGTTCCGCTATTCGGCCCTGAGATACAGGCTACTTTGTGAGATTCTCCTTTCTGGCGCAAAGCCCTGAGCTTTTGAACCACCTGAGTTATTGCATCTTCCCACGAGATTTTTTCCCAGATACCTTCTCCCCTCTTCCCCGCACGTCTTAGCGGCGATGGGATGCGCCAGGGACCATAGAGGAGCTGAAGGCCCGATTCTCCAAGGATACAGATGCTTCCGTTGTTGACAGGGTACCCATGTCTACCCTCAATCTTTGTGCAGCGATCCCCCACTTTTCGAACCGTAATGCCACAGCCCCCGGGACAGAGGTTGCAGACGGAATTAACAGAACTGACTTCCCCCCGTTCGGGCACCGGTACCCAAGACCAGTTTTGCGTCCAGATAGCAATATCGTCTGTCAGCTTCCAGGGGAGCGGAGACAACGTAATACCAGCAGCGGACCCGAGTGAGAACTGGACAAAGGTTCTTCTGTCTAATTTCATAAGCCTTCCTCTAAATATAAATAAGTGAACTCGCTTGCTCTATTTGTGGCATACAAAACAGTCGTTCCTGGCGCCGCTTTTTTTATGGCAATCTGCGCAGTCGTCCATCTTCATACGGTCCCAGGAGTTTGTTTTTATACCCGAGATCCTCCAGCCCCAGATATCGCGACTATAACCTGTAATCCGATTTTGCTGATAGCGTTTTACGTGAATCGATTCACCCACCGGCCCGTGGCATGTAACGCATTCCAGCTTGGCCATCTTTATATGTGCTGCATGAGAAAAATATACGCAATTAGGCTGTCGGGCATAAATATGCCAGGGAATTTCTTTGCCTGGCAGAATGTATTCTTCGACAAGTTTAGCCTCTTCCGGATGAATTCCGATGCGTTCTTCGTGGCATTCGGCGCACTTTTCCGCTCCCGGAACGCCAGAAAAGGTTCCATCTTCACCAAAAAAATGGCAGCTCTCGCAACCTTCCTCCACTGCTTCAACATGGATCTTATGGCTAAAATCGATGGGCTGGTCTTTCTCGGAATAGAGTAACCGGGGAAAGATGACCCACCCGATAAACAAATTTACAACGAAACCCGCACCAAACACCAAGAGGGGTAAAACCAGAAACTTCAGCAACTTCGCTCTTGATAGTGTAGAAGTCGGCTTGATCTCGGCGCGGCCTGCTGCTTGTTCGCCGCCTTCCTTTCCCTGCTCTGCTTGCCCTGATACGGCTTGTTCTTTTTCCTCCGTTGCGCTCATGTGGACTCCAAATCATTGGGTTTTCGGACAAAAAGGACACATCCCGACCGCAAAATCATATCGCTCCATCTACCCCGAAGTTTTGATTTTGTCAAGGGAAAATGGGAACAAAGCTATAGAACAAAATGGGAATTCGTAATATCTTCCCTCTTTGGAAGTATCGGCTTGCTTCTTCAAGCAGACTCGGTTGATACGAGGATTCGAGGCAGACTTTAACATTAGGTAATGAGGCTTCGCCGTTTGACATGGAACCAAAAGATAGGAGCCCCTTTAGCGTGTTTGCCTCTATTTGAAGTGTTACGATCCTGGCATTTTTTCAAGGAGCTCCTTTTTCATTGCATCAAGCTCCTTGAGCTTGACCTGGGCGCCCTTTGTGCCGCCGTTCAGGGCAACTTCCGATAGATAATTTTTCCCCTCTCCCGTGACAAGCAGGTCAATATGTGCATAAGGGAACCTTCCCCGCTTCAAGACCGCATCGCATAGGTCAAGCTGGGCTTTCGTGGGGGAATATGGCTTGCTTATTCCACCCGCAGATAGGTTTTGCCGGAAGTTATCCGGATTTTCGCGAGCATAGGCCTCGCAATAGTCACCTACCATGAGAATGCGTACATCCGTGTAATCATTAATATAGGGCTGCAAGACAAAAGGGTATGAAATGCAGTTGGAAGATGCCTGGTTATAGACTGCTTCGACATTTTCCCACAGATGAACGCCGAAGCCGCATTGCAGGC
>QMMV01000016.1 GCA_003647435.1 Deltaproteobacteria bacterium
AAGCATAGGTTTGTTGCTTAACTGTTCTTTCTTAACGCTCGCTAACGCTCTCAGACAGTGAGACAGCCTATACCGGATTGCCCGTATGCGATAATATTTTCAAAAGGCTAAAATGATACGATTTGTCAAAAACCGCTTTAGACCAAGCGAAAAGCGATTTTGGCAACAGCCCGTCAACATTTGTTGGCGTCAGCAGCTAATCCCGGTTACATCGGGACTTACTGCTTACTGCTGCTGCCTACTTCAGTCTGACCTTGAAGCCTCTATTTGCCCCTCGTTTGCGCATTAATAAACAATCAGACCTGCATATCCTACCACCTGGGCATAATCGCCGGTCACATCTCCCGATGTGGCATATTGAACGAGCTCAGCCTTTGTGGCGCCAAGTTCTTTACATGCCGTCAGTACAATCGTTGCCGGCACTACCCCGCACATCGATATTCTTTTGTTAGCCACTGTGGTATACAGGCCCATTGGGTCTAAGTCAAGGATACGTTCAATTGCCAGTTGGTCTTTATACCTGGCCGATTCCTGTGACTCATAATGTGTCATATCGCTGCTGGCTACAAGAAGCACATCCCCGTCATAGTCGCGGACTACTTTCGCCAGTGCCTGACCGATCTCATGGCAGTCAGGAAAATTTAGATGGCTCAAGGTGATGGGCACAATCGCCACATCAGGCCTTAGCCTTTGAAGGAAAGGTACCTGAACTTCTATGGAGTGTTCCGCAATGTGGGCGTTTGGGTCGTCCTTGATTCCGGAAGCAGGGGCCTTCAGGATCAAGCCGGCCAGTTCCTCGTTGATTGAAACCGGACCGAAGGGCATGTCCCAGTTACCAGACGAAGCCAGGGCAACAGGTGCTCCTACCCCCCGGTGATTCGGCCCCAAGATAACCACAGTTTCGGGAATCTGTATCCTGGAAAAAACCGCCCCGGCCACTCCTCCTGAATATATGTACCCAGCATGAGGAGATACGACTCCAAGTACCTTTTTAGGTTTTGGCACCGGTTTCAAGAATGAATCGACTTGTTCCTTCAATCGGTCTTTATCACCTGGATAAAACATATCAGCGACAGCTGGTCTGCGTGACATAGTTAACCTCCAGTTCGTTATTGGTTACCAACTACGATTCGCAAGCCACGATTCAATAAAATAATCATAGCACAAATGAATCCGTCGGACAAACTATCGTTCGTGTTTCATAACTCCTGCCATACGAACAGTTATGAAGCACCAAGTGCCAAACGCACAGAGGCGCGAAGAAAGGTAACACTTTACGTCTTTGGAAAATTTGCCGCCGAATATCTGAGGGCAGGCAAGTTTTATGCTTGTAGTGCGAGGCTTAAGCCTTGCTCCGGATATAGCGGCCCTGAGAGGTTGCGGTTTTTCTTGTATCGGATTATAGGATTGCAAACGGAAGGATTTTCTGTAATAGTTAGTTTTCCTGAAGCAAGCGCTCTTATCTGTAATTGCTGTCCTGAATGCAGAGGAGCACCCCGAAGTTGCGACGATGGTTGCCACCATAAATCTCACTCATATGAGGAAAAGCAATTGCTCTATGTTAGAATGCGGCCGGTATAATCAACATTATCGCTATCGTTTGCTAACATCGATTACCAATCCTGAACAAGGCTGAGTCGAACTTAGAGGGAAAAGTGATGCGAAGCGACAAAGGTCCCCAATTTGAACCTGCCGGCACTTTCGATTATGTTAGAAAGGCAATTGAAGTTGTCAAGCTAAACCGGGCGGTAATGGCAGAAGTGGCAGCAGACATGAGCGTTATAAGGTTTGGCCTTGCCGTTACGGCCATAGGCGGGGCTGTGGCTGTGCTTCCGTATACCAATATTAGAGGCATTATTGTCGCAGCGGTTTATTCTATAGCCGCCCTGTTTCTGTTTGCAGGATTTGTTCACGTGATGGCAGGCTATTCAGGGGGCAAGCAGGAATTCATGGGGTTTGTGCGCGTCATCGCCTTGAGCGGTATTATTGATTGGGTGGCTGTTGTCCCCGTGATTGGCCTTTTTGCTACCACTTGGAGTGTAGTTATTGCTGTGGTGGCGGCAAGGCAGATCTATGACTTGAGAAGGGGCAGAGCTGCGTTCGTCGTCATCCTTGCCACCCTGGTCATGTGGGCAATTACTGCGATGATATTTAGCGGCAGCCTGGGGTCTTTGTATAAGATGAGAGGTGCGTAAACACGGGCGAGTCGTAATTTGCCTACCAGCCGACAACAGATGATGGAAATACTTTCCCGGCAAGAATGCAGCGTCAGGGATCTATCCCGGATGCTGGGGATAAGGGAAAAAGAGGTTTATGACCACCTTTCTCACATTCAGCGGTCTGTTGCTTCGCGAAAGCGAAAACTTGTTATCAGCCCGTCCCGATGCCTTTCCTGCGGTTATGTCTTTGAGACACGGAAACGTTTCACCCGCCCCAGCCGTTGCCCTCACTGCCGCAGCGAACGGATTCAGGGCGCAAAATATAAAATCGTTTGTATCAGTTCAGATTTTTGAAATATTCTTGCGGACAGGCCTGTCCGATCCTTATGTTTGTTTTTCAAAGGGCTAAAGGGATACAATCGTTTGACGAGTAGGAAACCCCAATGAAGGAATCTGAGATCAACAGGCTGTTTCTCCGGGTTGCGGCGACTTCGGGCCAGGCATCGGAAGACGTTAGAAAAGTTTTTGCAACTCTTGTTTCCTCTACTTTGCGGTACAGGGACCAGATGAAGAAGGATCTTGGTGTTATTGTGACAGTTGAAGACGTTCGGGTGGCACTCGACTGGCTGGTGGAATCAATCCATACCAAGCGATTGCCAGAAACAAATAATGCAGTTCGACTCGACCTTCTAAAGATATGGCTCGATGAATTGAAGCCGTATTTCTGATAACGGTTTTTCCGTGAAATTGTGCGAAAAGTATCAGTTCAGGTTGGTGAGAATGTGTTTTTGAAAGGGCTAAAGAATTACTCAGAAAAAAATGTATGTGCGAGACCTAAACAGAGAAAGAAAGACCCTTGAAGAGAATATCAAGAGCGATGTACTTGACTTTACCCGAGCATATTTAAGTGTTGCCGATTTGCATTCGCTTGTGCAAACTAATCCTGCCGTTGTCAGACCGGAGACAATTTCGGTACTCCAGAGATTCCTTGAGAGAGAAAGACATTCTTCTCAAACGCAGGCTTTTTTTCTTTATAGTGAAGCAGCAGTAACCCTCACTGCCATCCTCGTGAAGGCCTCCAGGAAACCACTGGCCGTCAAGGCGCTTTCTGCTTTAAGGGATATCCTTCGCATAAGCACACAAAGCGTCCATAGGGCTGTGACCGAAGCGGTGGGTTGCTTACCTGTTTCCGTTCATGGCCCTGAAATAGTTGAGGAACCTACTGGGAATACGCCTTGTGTGGAGTGGCAAGACGTGGTGAGAGAACATGGCCTTGCTATCTGTGGTGTTCCAGCACTTTTTGGCAGAAGTCTCGTAGCAGCCGTTGATCAGGAAAGCACCTTGTTTGTAGTCAAACTGGCTTGTGATGAGAATGCTTTTCGGGCCATTTACAAAGAAGCTGTGTGGATGGACTATTTGCGCACATTAGCGGGTAGTCTGCCGGCGAGATTTGACATTCCTGCGCCCGTGAGAATTAATGGAAGTTACCTGTTCAGGTTAATGAATCCGCCGCCCCCTGTGCCCGAGTACGTGAAGCTGAATCGAGGATGTTATGGCATTGCCTATTTCGCCGATAGGGATTATTTCTTTTATCCTAACGGTAACGGAGCGGGGAAGCGGCTCGCTCCTGAAGCGTTCGCAGAAGTTATGTTTAGAAATGCCTGGTTGTTGGGAAAACTGACTTCATCCGGTATTGTCCATTCGGCACCAATTCCCCTCTTCCACAATCGACTGCAAAGAAACAGACGTGGGGATAACGGCATATATGAGTGGGAGCGGGCAGGCAGGCTGGACAGATGGCTTGATTCCTGCCGCTATCCCAACATTGGTGTTACAGGAATAAGAGACTTTGAACACCTTGTTGCCTTTCGCAACAGCCGGAATCTCTATCGTCAAGTTGGCACCCACCTGCTGAGCCTGTTGTTGGTAGCCGGGAGTTATTTCCGGAATCGAGATCCACAAAGGGTGGGCCTCGACAGACACGGCTTGCCGATAGATGCACGAGATCTTTTTGACGAACCACTTTTCAGGAAGCTTATTGAGGGGATTTTTCTGAATTACTATGGCGGCTTTTGCGAAAGAAAATTTGCCGGCCAAATACCTTTTGATCTCGAAAAGCTTGCCTCTCGCATGATTGAAGAGATGGGCGTGGATCGCTACATGGAAGAAGTGTTAAGGGTTGTGGATCAAAAAGAGATGACACATAAAGAGTTCAGAAGTTTTCTGAAAAATACCGGATATACCGAAGATCAAATTCGGGATATCAAAAAAGGCGCCAGAGATATCACTGTCTATACCGGCCCCCATCTTGGCGGATTCAACCAAAGTATATCCCTGCCTGAACTTATTGAATTTGTAGGAACTGCATCCGCATTGTGCATAGCCGGCAGGTACTGGAGCGAAAAATTTCCTATGCTCGGACAGTCTCCCAAGCCGGCACAGGACATACAATTGGACTGATCGCAAATTTGCCAGTGTTTAAGAACCTATTTTCTGCTTGAGTTATTTACCTTTCTGATTATAAAAGAGCACAAGAAAGCCTGGCTTGAGGACGGAGGATTATGAAGGTACTCGTTTACGGCTCGGGAGGTAGAGACCACTGCCTTGCTGACAAATACGGAGACAGCCAACACGTTGACAAGGTTTATTTTGCCCCGGGGAATCCTGGAGTTTTACATACGCCGAAGGGGAATGAGAAGAGAAAACTCATAGAGCTTGTTCCGTTGAGAGACTTTGGCAAGATCGCGGATTTTTGTGTGGAGCACGGTGTCGACCTTGCAGACGTGGGTTCTGAAAACCCTCTGGAGCAAGGACTCGTAGACGCATTGACCAGCCGGGGTATTCGCACAATCGGGCCGAGGAAGGAATATGTGAGACTTGAAAGTGACAGGGCGTTTACAGACGATCTGTTGCGACGGATAGGAGTGCCCAAGCCGGAGTATCAGGTTTTCGACGACCCTGAAAGAGCAAAAAAATATGTTCGAAATATCGGCTATCAGGTCGTTGTGAAGGCCAACGGTCTGGCCGCCGGAAAGGGCGCCATTGTTTGTGATGATGTCCCTGATGCTTTGGATGCCATAGAGAGGATAATGATCAAAAAGGTCTTTGGAGATTCAGGCAACAGGGTTGTTATCGAGGAGAGGAAATACGGGACAGAGATATCGTTTTTTGCGTACCTTGATGGTGAACATGTCCTTCCACTTAAAATGTTTGCCCAGGATTACAAACGGGCATTTGATCCGGATGACAGACAATCGATTGAACAGTTTGGCGGTAATCCCAACACCGGCGGCACCGGCTGTTATTGTCCCCACAAGCTTCTCAGCCCGTGGTTGGTAAACAGAATCATCAAGGAAATCGTCAATCCAACCGTAAACGAAATTTACAACCATTTAGGCTGGCAGTACAAAGGCGTTCTCTATTTTGGCTTGAATCTTGATCCTTATGACAATCTTGATGTCTTTGAGATCAACGTCAGACACGGAGACCCTGAATGGGAAGTCCTGGCCCGAAAATTGAGCACAGACCTTTTTGAAATCGGTACGGCAGTCCAGGAAGGGACCCTGGATCATGTAAAGCAGGTGTGGAACAAACAGTACTATGTAGATGTCATTGCCATGGAAGGTCGCTCAAAGGCATCCAGGGGCTGGAACCAGGGATACCCTAAGCGCTACGGGAAGGGCCACGCGATAACGGGCTTGGATAAAATAGAGAGGGGCGTTGCCATTTATTTCGCCGGTGTTGACGAGGATTCGCAAAAGAGCCTGGTCACGTACGGGGGCAGGGTTCTGCATGTGGTAGCCGGAGACCGGACCCTGGAAGGGGCGAGGGAAAAGGCGTATCGGAACATAAACAAGCTTGCCTTCGTGGATCACAATAACAACGGTGCAAATTGTCTCAGGTTCCGTCGCACAATAGGGGCATAGGAAATGGGAGTCGCGCATGAAAGAGGCAAAAAAACGAAACAGACCGGTTGTGGGAATCGTCATCGGAAGTGATTCGGACTGGGGCGTGATGCAAAAGACGGCTTCTGTCCTGAAACAGTTTAAGATACCATTTGATGTTACCGTGTCATCTGCTCACCGCAGCCCGGAAAGGACCGCAGAATATGCACGCACGGCCCGGACCAGGGGTCTTAAGGTAATTGTAGCAGCCGCAGGGGGGGCAGCACACCTGGCGGGTACTATTGCCTCGCTGACCACGCTTCCTGTCATTGGTGTTCCTCTTGCTTCCTCCTCGCTGAAAGGGCTGGACGCTCTTCTTGCCACTGTCCAGATGCCTGCCGGCGTGCCGGTCGGCACAATGGCCATAGGAGATGCCGGGGCGAAGAATGCTGCCATTCTGGCTGCACAGATACTTGCTGTGAGCGATTCAGAGATCGAAAATAGACTGAAACAATTCAAAAAGGAGTTGACGAGACGTGTGGAGCAAAAGGCCGAAGTCCTGGACAAGAATCCCTAAAAACGCATGTCTGCCATAGCAATTTGGTCTTTACGATGGAAGTCAAAGACTCTACATTTGTTTCAGTTGATCCGCAATCTCCCGATAAAGAAACCATCCGCAGGGCCGCTGCATTGATCAAAAAAGGCGGCCTCGTCGTTTTTCCAACGAGCAGCTTCTACGGCCTCGGGGCAGACGCCTTTAATACTGAGGCCGTGGACAAGGTGTTTCAAGTCAAGAAGCGTGATCGCCGCAAACCTGTACTTATCTTGATTAACCATGTCAGAGAGCTTGTCTCCCTTGTGAAATCAATTCCGGATCAAGCAAAGCCGTTGATAGAGGCCTTCTGGCCGGGTGGTCTTACGCTGGTCTTTAAGGCTGCAGATGTCTTGCCATCAAATCTTTGCGGGCATACGGGCAAAATCGGTATCCGCCTTGCTGGTCACCCGGTTGCTTCTCACCTTGTCAGCACAGTGGGGGGGCCAATTACGGCTACGAGTGCCAATATTTCCGGGAGAGGTGGATGTACAGCAGTGGTAGAGCTTGATTCCCATATCAAAGAGCATGTTGATTTGGTCCTGGATGCAGGCTGCCTTGCCGGGGGGAAGGGGTCAACAGTGGTGGATGTGACGGTGGAGCCCCCGATCATTTTGCGTGAAGGCGTGGTCGCCGCGGAAAGGATCGGAGCGCTATTGCAGGCCCCGCCTGCAGCGGGGCCTGCAATGACATTTTGAGAGCCTTGCGGAATTCGGGTTCAATGAACATGAGCAACACGAACAGCCCGGCCTGAGACTTTGCCCAACCGCCCTTTTCACTCCTCTGTATGAACTTTTTGGGGGCTTGCTCACTAAAACCCAAAAGACAGGGCCTCACGGCCTCAAACGGTTTGGGATTTACACACTAGCGTGGGCCGCTTGCCCCGTTAAATTTCCCGAATGGAACTTGTTTAACGGGGTGAACTTCGCCCGGCAAACAGACCAAACCAACCAGACAGACCAGACAGGTGCCCCAAAAAGTTTATAGTGACCTTTCAAAGGAGGTAGGCAAAGGCCTAGCCCTCTCATGGGCAGATAAGTATATGTCTCGGAATTTCTATAACCCATTGAGATTATAGCTATTTATTTGCGCTGTTGCAGCCTCGATCAGGGAATGATGGAATATTGGAATAATGGGAAAAATAAAAATCCTTTGGTGCCCATTATTCCATTGTTCCAGTTTTCCATTATTCCAATTGTGAGCGAAGCGAACTAAGTTCAATTAACGGTACATTTGACTGGCAAATTGGGAATGAGATAATCAGAAGCCAATTACCGCATCAGCTTCTTCGATTAACTCTGCAAGTTTTGGAGGAGCTGCAAGCTCGCCCGCCACAAATTCGACTATCGGTTTTTGATGTTCATCGCACAGCCCTCTGCCAATAGCACATGAGACGCCAATATATATAGGTATCGGATTTGCCGCGGTAAGAAACATCAAGAGGTCTTCAAATGGTGGTAGACCCGGGGCCTGCACGTATTCAGGGGTCCCTTCTTTCATCAAATAAACTGCGTTATTGTATAACCATATAGACACGTCCATACCCTTTTCCACGAGCGCCTTGGCGGTCAGGAAAGGTACCGTGGCCCTGTTTGCATCTTCAGGCCCATTGTTAGCTATGATTACTACCTTTTTTGCCATGCTTCTACCTCCTTGTGTTTAATTGGGGTTTAGTCGGAATGAAAACAAATTCTTCCCAACTTGCCGATCAACTAGTTCGTCTATCAAAGGAGTGTTTGCTTTGTCAACATTTATTAACGGCGGTATTGACGGCAACAATCTGCCAATAGGTTTTGAGGCAGAAATTTTTCTTGACATAAGGATATTGTTGTCATATAAGGCCGACCAGCTTTTTCCGAAGTTTGTCAGCTCTTCTGCTCGGCCGGGCCGTCGCAGATTATCTTTTGGATCTTTTGCAGCGATAAAAAGGTCTAACGTGATGTTGCACAGCAGAATGTTCTATAACACTCGCTCAAGATATATTCCCTCTTATGTGTTACCTCCCGATCACCAAACCAGCAACAATGCATCTTTTGACCCCCGGGGTCAAGCGAAAGGAATATGAGAGAAGATGACATCAAAGAATGAGCAGGTGTTTGCATTTGCCCTTGCGGCGGCCTTGCTCGTCGTGGGCGTTGTTTGTTACGCGGCCTTTCCACCAAAGGCTCCCGAAGAACCGGTCAGGATTATGTTCAAGACGACGGCAGGGAAAGTTTTTTTTGATCATAAGACCCACTCATCTGATGCGGGATACGGGGTTGGGTGCACTGATTGCCATCATGAGGGAGAGGAGCCGGTAGCCTGCAGCGAATGCCATGATCCTGAGAGCGAAGTGAAAAGGTCCGATGCCATCCATACCCAATGCAAAGGTTGTCACGAGGAGGGTGAGGCAGGGCCTGTTAAGTGTTCCGCATGTCACGTGATGTAGCAGGCGCTGATGAGATTTTAAGGACAAAGGGTTAAGCCATGATAAAGAGATCTTTTTTTGGTTTGGTAACACCGAAACTGGAGTACAACCGGGTTCCAGCTCCGGTCAAAGAGCTTCCGATGCCCGGGAAAGTTGTCTTGTTTTTGAAAGATTCACAAAACGGTGGAGGTGCAATCGCTGCCAAGGTGGGCGATACTGTAAGGACGGGTCAGAGACTTGCCGCATCACCGGACAGCCCTGATTATGTAATTGCCTCTGTGACCGGAACGATATCTGCGTTGGATTCCTATTTGGATGCGTATGGTCAAAAATATACTGCTATCAGTATTGATGCCCGGGGCAAGGATGAGTGGGATGCTGAGTTCGACAACAACAAACCCACCCTTGACACGGCTATAAGGTTTTTTGGATTTGGTCCAGGCACGCCTTCTTTCACTCCCTTTACTGATCCGGAGAAGCGCATAAGGACAATTGTCATCAATGGGATGGATCAGGATTTGCTCCTTACGGTCAACCAGTATGTTGTCCAAAATGAAGCGGCTGACATCAAGAACGGTGTTCAAACGCTCAAAAAGCTGACAGGCATAGAGCGGATTGTTATCGTAGCGCCTGAAAATCTGGTCCAGCAAGCCGGCACTACGGGGGCGGAAGTAAAGGTGGTGAGCGCTGCGTATCCTGAGGGTCTTCCACGTATGATCATAAAGAATCTGTTTGGCACCGTGGTCCCGGCAGGCGATACACTTGAGGATGCCGGTTACTTTTTTCTCAGCGCTGAAGCCGCCGCCGCTCTGGGCACTGCCTTCTCCAGTGGCCGGCTTTGTGTCACCAAGGTTGTGACGGTTGTGGGAAAAGACGGAAAGACAACCAACGTAAAGACGAGAATTGGTACTCCTGTGGCGGACGTGCTCAAGGCATGTAATATTTTGCTCAACGATCGGGATCGTCTCATACTTGGTGGCCCTATGAGGGGTATGGCTACCTACTCTGAAGACCTGCCCGTGCAACCTGATACAGATGGCATATTGGTCCAGGATGAGGCAGGAAGCGTTGAGGTCACAGATTATCCGTGTATCAACTGCGGGGAATGTATCAGGATATGCCCGGTCAATATTCCGGTCAACATGCTCGTGCGATTCCTGGAGGCAGGCCTCTACGAAGATGCTGCAGCTATGTATGATCTGAATTGCTGTATAGAATGCGGGTTGTGTTCATATGTTTGTGTATCCAGAATCCCTATTTTCCAGTACATAAGGCTTGGCAAACATGAACTTAGCTTGATGGAAACTGCGGAGGCAGCCTATGAGTAATGAGAAAAAATTGATTGTCTCTCATGCCCTTTTTGGAGCCAAACCCGGCCCTAAGGCTCCGGATGAGAAGAAAAGGAAAAAACTGGTTGTTGCCCATCCCCCGTACTGGCATGATGGGAGCAGGATATCAACGAAGAATTATCACATTATGCTTGCCGCACTTCCAGCAATCTTGATGGGCATTTCCCAGTATGGTGCTCCCGCCCTTGGGGTGCTTGCACTGGCTACTTCTTGTGCCATGATCTGGGAACTCATCATGAACGTTGTCATGAAAAGGGGTATTTCCATTGGCGACGGGAGTGCCGCTGTGACGGGACTTCTGTTTGGAATGCTTTTGCCGGCTACCGCTCCCTGGTGGGTCGTGGTTTTGGGAACCTTTATCGCTATCGTTATAGGGAAACAGATATTTGGCGGGATTGGGTTTAATCCCCTGAATCCTTCACTTCTTGCCCTGGCTATGCTTGTGATCTCATTCAAGGGGATCTTTGATTTCGATGAAGCGCTTCACAATTATGACCTCAGCTTTGCGATGGCTTATCCTCTGGCACAGGTAAAGTATTTTGGCACAGCCGCCATTGCTAAGTTCGGTATCGGCGATCTCTTTATGGGTAAGCAATCGGGAGCTGTCGGTTCCACCTTCGGCCTGGGCCTGGTTGCAGGAGGAGTCTACCTCATGCTCAGGGGATACATACGGTGGGAGATCTCATTGTCCTTTGTGGTAGGCGTGTTCATCACTGCGCTCATTTTCAACCTGGCCAATCCGGCAAAATATGCCGGTCCATGGTTCCATTTGTTTACCGGGTATACTTTAATTGCCGCTTTTTTCCTCCTCCCGGAGGACTCATCATCTCCGGTAAACTTTATTCCCATGCTGATTTTTGGGGCCTGTGCGGGGCTGATGACTGTGTTGATCAGGAATATCGGGGCTTACATAGATGGTATTCCTTTTTCCATTTTGCTGATGAATCTTGCCAACCCACTTCTTGACAAAATTAGACCCAAAGCGGTTGGAAAGGTGGTAGAAAGTGCGTGATATCATCAGGATGATCGTTGTTGTGGCTGTTTTGTGTGCCTGCGCCGGGGGGCTGCTGGCTGGCGTTAAATCCGGAACTGCGTCCAAAATCGAATTCCAGCAACTGAAGTTCGTAAAAGGTCCTGCCATCAGGGAAATCTTGAAGGGATGCACCAACGACCCGATCACGGATCGCTTCAAACTCAAGGACGGGGAGACAGAGAGAACCTTCTTTGTTGGTGTCTTTGATGGCAAACCAAACGCAGTTGCTTTTGAAACCTATGGCAAGGGGTTTGGCGGCCGTATCGGCATTATGGTTGGTGTTGATCTTGAAACAGACAAGGTTGTCGGCTTAGGCATAACAACACATTCTGAGACTCCCGGACTCGGGGCCAGGGCTAAGACTGACGAGACATTTAAGGGTAGCTTCAAGGGTCTTTCCATTATGGAACCTTTCAAGGTAAAGGCCGATGGTGGCAAAGTTGACGCCGTTACAGGGGCTACTGTTACCTCACGGGGTGTTTGCGCAGCCGTTACTGCGACCTCGGAATTCTATAAAAGATTAAAACCACAAATCCTGGAAAAGGCCGGGGCTTTTGCTAAGCGGGGAGAAAAGTGATGAGCGAAACCAGTCTTGTTCGAGAGTTTACCAAAGGGCTATGGAGTGATATCCCGCCGTTCAGATTGGTACTGGGGCTATGCCCCACTCTGGCAGTAACTAAAAGCTTTGAAACCGGAATTGGGATGGGTTTTGCCCTGACATTTGTCCTGGTTTGTTCAAATATTCTGGTATCTGCCCTTCGCAATCTGATCCCGAACAAGGTCCGGATAGCCTGTTTTATTGTGATTATTGCCACCTTTGTTGTTGTGGTGGAACTGACCATGCAGGCCTTTGTTTATCCTCTCTTCCTGAAGCTCGGTATTTTTATTCCCCTGATCGTGGTAAACTGTATCGTTTTGGGCCGGGCGGAAGCTTTTGCCTCAAAGAATGGGATTGGAGCTTCCATTGCTGACGGGCTTGGCATGGGTATCGGCTATACAATATCGTTAAGTGTTCTGGGTTCCATCAGAGAGATCTTCGGTGCTGGCACCTGGTTAGGCAAGAGTGTATTCGGGGCATCTTTTCAACCCTTTACCTTTATGGTTGAGGCCCCCGGCGCCTTTGTCTGCCTGGGTCTGCTGCTTTGTATAATGAATCTGGCTGGAAAGAAGTAAAAAGAAAAAAGGAGAGGTCAGATGGGTGATTATATCCTGCTTGCAATAAGTGCTATACTTGTCAATAACATCCTCCTTATCCAGTACCTTGGCAATTGCCCTTTTCTGGGAGTATCGAAGAAGATGGACACAGCAGTGGGAATGGCCATGGCAGTGGTCTTTGTCCTCGCAATGGCGGGCATTGCGACATGGATCCTGGAGGTTGTTTTCCTGAAGCGATTTGGTCTTGAATACATCAGGACTATTGTATTTATTTTAGTGATCGCGACACTGGTGCAGTTTGTTGAGCTCTTTCTGAAAAAAACCATTCCTGCACTTTATGCAGGCCTTGGTATTTTCCTGCCGCTGATTACTACCAACTGTGCGGTTATGGGTGTGTGCCTGATCAATATCAAAGAAGAGTACAATTTTCTGGAGATGCTTGTTTCTTCAATAGCTTATCCAATCGGCTTTGGGCTTGCTCTGATTTTGTTTGCGGGGTTACGCGAGCGAGTTATCATAGGCAGGGTTCCCGGTCCTATGCAGGATACGGCCATCGGGCTCGTGTTGGCAGGGTTTATGTCCTTGTCTTTTTTGGGCTTTAAGGGAATGATATAGCTTAGTTCAAAAATTACTTGGAACTTCCAACTTTTGCAGGGGTAAACAATGATAGAAGCTATATTCTTTATGCTCGCTTTAGGGAGTATCTCGGGGACAATTTTAGGTATTGCCTCCAAGGTATTTTATGTATGGGAAGACCCGCGGATTGCTCAAGTGGCAGACTGCTTAGCAGGAGCCAATTGTGGGGGTTGCGGCTACACCGGCTGTGATGCGTGTGCTGCGGCCATCGTGGCTGGTGAAGCGCCTGTAAATGCCTGTATTGTTGGGGGAGCGGCCTCTGCAGAAAAGGTGGCTGCTGTCATGGGTGTTGAGGTGGGAGCGGCCGAGCCCCTCATATCGGAAAACACTTGCACAGGTGGATTTCGCGCTCCCGAGAAATACTACTACATGGGTATTAAAG
>QMMV01000017.1 GCA_003647435.1 Deltaproteobacteria bacterium
ATACCGGATTGCCCGTATGCGATAATATTTTCAAAAGGCTAAAATGATACGACAAATCTAAGGCTTGCTACAGGCGATGTCAAAACTCGCCCTCCGGGCCCAAACAGTTGACATTGCTGATCTTCTGCTTCGCCAAGATTTGTCAGCCAAAAAACGCTTTAATGACCGCTCAAAGGAATTTTTGTTTGGGCAACGGCCCGGCAGAAAAATGAACATTTGAATCCGAAACCCGAAAACCGAATGATGGCCTGTCCGCTCCTGATCTCTGTTTTTTGAAAGGACTAAACGAATCTATCTCAGCGAGAACTGGACCGATGTGTCAATTGCTCTTTACTTCTGCGCAATCGTAAGGTATAAAACCTCAATTGTTAGAACCTTGGAAATTCCAAGCTACATAGTCGACCAGATATGTCTAACTCATTTTGGGAATCTCCATGAGAATTGTCTTTTTTGCAGGAAAAGGTGGCGTTGGCAAGACGAGTATGGCAGCCGCAAGCGGGGTGGCGTGCGCTGAAAAAGGCCTCAAAACCATCGTCATGTCCCTTGACACCGCGCACAGCCTGGCTGATTCTTTTGATCTGGACAGGAACCTGATGGACAACAACAAGGGAAAGCCTGTGCAGGTAAGCGAAAACCTTCACATCCAGGAAGTCGATGTCCAGGAAGAGATCACCAGGAACTGGGCGGAAGTTCATAAGTATATCAGCAGCATTTTAAACATTTCGGGCATCGATGAGGTCCTGGCAGAAGAGCTTGCAGTACTTCCTGGCATGGAGGAAGTGAGCTCGCTTCTCTATATCAACCGGTATGTGACCAGGAAACGCTATGATGTGATCCTGCTCGATTGTGCACCAACAGGGGAGTCAATTAGGTTTATCAGCATCCCTACAAGCCTGGAATGGTATATGAGGAAAATCTTTGATGTTGAGCGGAAAGTTGTCAAGGTAGCCCGCCCTATCGCAAAACGGCTTTATTCGGTCCCACTGCCCCAGGATGAGTATTTTGAGGCGATCCGGCGGCTCTTCGAGCGACTGGAAGGAATTGACAGAATTCTTTCCGACCCCAATATCACGACAGTGCGCCTGGTTACGAACCCGGAAAAAATTGTCCTGAAAGAGACTCAGCGCGCCTATATGTATTTTAGCCTCTATAAGATGTGTGTCGATGCCATAGTCATCAATCGCATATTACCCGAGGCCGCTGACAACGGTTTTTTTGCAACGTGGAAACAAACTCAGTCTCGCTATATAAGTGAGACCGAGCGCCTATTCAGCCCCATTCCGATATTAAAGGTTCCCATGCTGGCCGATCAGGTCGTCGGTATTGAGAAATTGTCGAGATTGTCGAAAGAAATTTACGGGGGCTTGAGTCCAGAGCAAATCTTTTATTCGGGAACTCCTTACACTTTCAGGAAGGTTGACAACGACTACTTTCTGGACATCAAGATACCGTTTCTCACAAAAAAAGAGGTCAAACTAAGCAAGCGAAATAGCGACTTAATAGTTCGCATTGGGGGATTTAAACAACATGTGTTGCTTCCGCGCAATATCAGTGCCAGGCGGCCTTCTGGTGCAAGGATAGAAGACAACAAAGTCATAATAAAGTTTGGAGGGTAGCATGGCAACTCAGAAGAAAACAAAGGAAACAGGCGAGAGAGAAGAGAGTTTTCCTGATCCTGTATACTTCCTTCTCGGATGCGCCAGGGAGATCCTGGACAAAAGTAGTATCCTTTTTAAGCGCACGAGAAAAGCTCGTATTCTATGTCTTCAAGGTATCAGCACCCTGATAGATGTCCACATTGATGCTATGAAGAAAGAGTCGGGGACCAGGAAGCCAAAGTTAACCAGGATCAAGGTGGAAGACTGAAGGATCTCTGTGGTTTCTTGGCACCGGAGACTCGAAGCGCTTCTGTTCCTGACTTCCCAAAGTGACTCACAAAAGGCTTTTTGCGAGCTTATCACAACCTGATTCCTGTCGAAGCTTCTTTCATAAGGCTAAAAAGGTGCGAGTGCGCATAAATGCAGGCCGTTGATATAATCATCAGAAACGGGTGGCTCCTGACCATGGCGCCTGACAGCCGGGTTATCAAAAAGGGCGCGGTGGCCGTAAGAGGCGACAGCATTGTTGCGGCTGGCCCTCAAGATGTCTTAGGGGCCAGGTATAAGCCCTGGAAAACCATAGACGCTTGCGGCGGCATAATTATGCCCGGGCTGGTGAATGTGCATACTCATGCCGCCATGACCTGCTTTCGAGGTCTGGCCGACGATTTGCCTCTAATGACCTGGCTTAATGAATATATCTTTCCTGCTGAAGCAAAACTCACCTCTGACGCAGTCTATCAAGGGGCACTCCTTGCCTGTGCTGAGATGATCCTTTCGGGCACAACAACTTTCTGTGACATGTATCTGTTCGAGGACTCCGTGGCCCGGGCCGCCAAAGAAGCAGGCATGAGAGCGGTCGTCGGGGAAGTCCTCTATGATTTCCCGTCTCCCAACTACGGTCCCATGGAAGAGGGTTTAAAATATACAGAGGCCCTCATTGACAGGTGGCGGGATGATCCACTTATCAACATTGCAGTGGAGCCCCATTCTGCCTACCTGTGCTCGCCGGATCTCCTCAAAAGGGTAAAAGCCATTGCAGACCGAAACGGTGTCCCCGTGGTGATTCATCTGTCGGAATCAGAAAAAGAGGTGGATCAGATCAGGGAAAAATACGGCAAAACCCCCGTTGAGCACCTCGCAGAGATTGGATTCTTGAATCCTGGCGTGATTGCTGCGCACTGCGTGGCGTTGAGCAAGAATGACATAAGGCTTTTGAGAGAATTTGGCGTAAAGGTAGCTCACAATCCGGAAAGCAACATGAAACTTGCGTCAGGCATCTCTCCTGTGCCGGAACTCCTGAAACACGGCATCACAGTGGGGATCGGCACGGACGGTTGTGCCAGCAACAATAACCTGGACCTGCTTCAAGAGATGGATACCGCGGCCAAGCTGCACAAAGTGAACAGACTCGATCCCACAGTCATGGATGCTCCCACCGTGGTAAGGATGGCAACCTTTGATGGTGCCCGGGTGCTCGGGTTGCAAGACCTCATCGGCTCCCTTGAACCTGGCAAAAAGGCAGACATCATAGTCATCGACACCAGGCAACCTCACCTGACGCCCATGTACGATGTGTATTCCCACCTTGTCTATGCTGTCTCCGGTCATGACGTGGTTACATCCATCGTAAATGGAAAAGTGCTGATGGAAAACAGGGTGTTGACCACACTTGACCAGGATGCTGTTATCGAAAGTGTGAACCGGATCGCCGAACGTGTTGTTTCAAAAATCTGAAGCCTGCCGGTAAATCCTCAGGGAGTATACAATCCCGCCTTAACGGGAAGATAGAGGGACAAAGCAGGAAACAGGGATAGAATGATCAAGACAACGGCATCTATGATAACGAATGGAATCGCCTGCTTGGCCACAGAATCAACATCGCCGTTTATCAGGTTGGCTGCCGTAAACAAATTCACACCGACCGGGGGGGTCGCCTGCCCGATGGCGAGCGCTGAGATGAATATAACACCATACCAGAGGGGATCGATCCTGAAAGCGGCAAGCACCGGCATGAGGATAGGCATGATCAGATACGAGATGGAAATGGCATCCAGGATCATCCCGAGGGCAAGGAGCAAAAGGTTTATCAGAATGATCATGACTGCGGCATTGGGGGATATTTTTATTATGTGGCTTGCCGCCAGATCTATGATACCGATAACCGATGCGGCCCAGGTAAAAATTCCGGCAAACACGACAAGGAACATGATAACCGAACTGGTAACACTGGCATTTACCAGTATCCTGATGAAATCGCGCCATGAAATAGAGTGATAGACGAAAACTGCAACAAACAGGCTGTAAAAAACAGCGACAACGGCCGCCTCGGTAGGAGTAAATATACCCGCATATATCCCGCCCAGTATGATGACCGGGGTAAGGATAGCCCATACCGAGTCTTTGAGGGCGATGAGGATCTCTTCAAGGCTTCCCCTCTTTTCCAAACCCCGATAGCCCCTCTTCCTTGAAATAAAGTACGCTACAAGAAGCGTTCCCAAGCCTGTCAGGAGCCCCGGAATGATCCCTGCCACAAAAAGCGCGCTGACCGACACACTGGTGATGTTTCCATAGATAATGAAGGCGATGCTGGGAGGGATGATGATGGAAAGATCAGATGAGTTTGCAATCGTGGCCCCTGCGAAGTTTTTATCATATCCATGCTTGATCATGGGCGCAAGCAGGATCAGGCCCACTGCTGCCGTTGTAGCTGGCCCCGATCCCGAAAGTGCCCCCCAGAACATGCAGGTAAGTACGGACACCATTGCCAGTCCACCTACCATCTTTCCGACGAGAAGTTCAAAAAACCTTGCAATGGTAGCCGCAAGCCCCGCTTTTTCAAGGATGACCCCGGCCAGGACAAAAAATGGAATCGCAAGGAGGGGGAAAGATGCGATACCGGAAGAAAAATTCACCCCGAGCATCCCTATACCGAGGTCGAACTTTATGATCGTGACCACCGCGGCTATCCCGAGGCATGTCCCTATTGGAACCCCGAGCGCCATCAGCAGGAGAAACGAGATGGAGATCAGTGCTATTTCCATGAGCCACTCACTTCTGCCGATGCCTTGGCCCGCTACCTTCCTTCCAGAGATTTCAATTTTCGTGAGGCATCCTTGTAGATGCCCTGAAAGACGAATACAGAGAACACCGGGACCCCGGCATAGTAAATCCAGACGGGAAGCCCCAGGGCTGCGGAGGTAGCATGAAATATTCGCAGCTCATTATATATCGCCTGTATCGTGAATATGTCCACCAGAACAAAAAGGGCGGCGCTTAGCGCTGCTGCAAAAAGAACTACGAACTTTTTGAATTTTGCCGGGAAGATATTATACAGGGTAACCATGCCGAGCTGGGCTCCACGCTCAAAGGCGATTCCTGAACCTACCACTGTCAGCCAAACGAAAAGATTGATAGTGATTTCTTCAGTCGAGGCAAACGAGAAGTGAAAGAGATAGCGACTGAGCACATTAATAAAGGCAATAGATGCCATCGCAAAAAGCAGGATAGCCGCTATCCAATGACTAAGTTTAACAGGTTCGTCGGCCTTATCCATCGAGAATACCCTCAAAAGAAAGTCCCCTCGACCTCTCCCCCGGGGAAGAGGTCGGAAGTGTGGGGAGGAGGAACATCACTTGCTCATATCCGCTTTCGCCTTTTCGTAGAGATCTTTCCCTATCTTTGGAATCCATTTCTTGTACAAAGGCTTGGTGGCTTCAACAAAAGCGTTTCGCTCTTTGTCCGAAAGGAAGGTAACCGTCATGCCCTTGCTTTCCAGAAACTTTACCGGATCAGGCACCTTCATGGTATAATTAAACTCTTTCTTTAAAATATTCAGAGACTTATCCCCGTCAAGACCGGCACGGCAGAGGGCTTTTTCAAAACGCGCAGACTCTTGGGCAGCCTCACGGATCGCTTTTTGAATCTCTTTCGGGAAGGCATTCCATTGTTTTTTGTTCCAGTATATGATTACCGGATCTACAAGATAATTCCAAAAGGTAGCATACTTGTGGTATTGAAAAATCTGTACGGGGATGAGAACGCCAACCGGATTCTCCTGGCCATCCACGACGCCCTGCTGAAATGCCGTTACTGCGTCGCCCCAGTTCATATTGACAGGGTCAGCTCCTAATTGCCTGAAAGTATCAATAAAGATAGGGCTTCCGACGACGCGAAGCCTTAATCCTTTCAAATCTTCAGGCCTGTGTATGGGCCTTTTGCTGTTTGTAACCTGCCTGAATCCGTTTTCCGCCCACGCAAGGCCTACAAGTCCCACCTTATCCATAGCCTTGAAGATCGCTTTGCCGGTCTCCCCCGACTCCAGCTTATCGAGGTTTTCAAAGGTGTTGATGAAAAAAGGGAGGGAGAATATGTTCATTTCAGGAATCACGGGAGATGAATTAATCGTAGATTCATAGGCGCAATCAATGACGCCGGTGGCCACCATCTGGGGAGATTTTAGTTGGGCTCCTTTAAGGAGGGCGCTCCCATAATAGGGTTTGATATTAATCCGGCCGTTTGTTTTTTGCTTCACTAGTTCGGCAAATTTTTTGGCCCCATCCCCCAATAGAAGGTGGGACCGACGTTAAGGGTCATTTTATACTCTTTTTTGTACCGTCCGGCCTCACTTGCAGGGGCAAATGCAAGCACTATAGAAACGCAGACCACCAAACTCAAAGCATGCCTCAAAAATAGATAAAATCGTCTCATCTTTGCTTCACTCCTTTCTTTGGTTTTGAGATAACTCCTGGTTTTGACAGTGGTTTAGATCACCTCCTGGCCGATAATTACTACCAAACACTCGCTTTCTTCTTTTCCGGCATTTTGGCCCCTATGAGGTACAGAAGGATCAAAATGGATGGCATCACCGGGGCCGAGTCTTATCTTCTCCTTGCCATATACGAGTTCCATTTCACCCTTCAAGACAAAGAGGAATTCCTCGCCGGGATGATCGAAAAGCAGCTTCGGCTCTGTCTTTATTACCGGGTACTTTACGATGAAAGGTTCTATCACGTGCTGGCGCTTCAGGCCCGTCAGAGAATAGTACGTAAACCCGATCTTTGTTCCCTTTCTTATTACCTGTTTTCGGTCACGGATCCGCGTCAAGGCATACCCTTTCTCGTTGTTGTCATCCGTTTCGAAGAAGATGCTGATCGGCACGTCTAATCCCCTGGCGATTTTTGACAGTGTGGCTATCGGTGGCGAGACCTGATTATTCTCGATCCGGGAAAGCAATCCCTTGGAAAGAGAGGTCTTTTCACCTAATTGAGCAAGGGTTAGGCCTCTTTCTTTCCTTATTTGCCGAATCTTATCCGCAATCTTTTTTTCAAGCATTGGCGGTTTTGTCGAACCTTTCTTTTAAGCGTTCAAACCTTTGATCAATCATTTCTTGGTATCGGGCGATGTCATGGTCACTCAGATGCCTGAATCTGCCTTGAAGACGCACATACCTTTCAACGGGAACAATCTCCTCGGGAATAATCGTCTGCCTGTAAATCTCGCTGTTTTCTACTTCATACAGGGGAAAGATATTGGACAATACGGCAAGACGCATCACTTCAACGGAGAGATTCTCTGGCATCTTCCACCCGGCGGGACATGCTGAAAGAAGATGGATAAAACGCATACCTTTTATTGTGCGCGCCTTTTTAAACTTTGCGATCAAATCGCCGGGATATGCGGCAGTGGCGGTGGCAAGGTAGGGGATTCTGTGGGCTAACATTATCTCCTCGATATCCTTTTTTGGTACCGCCTTGGGGTTCTTTGCCGGAGTAGTAGACGTCCATGCCCCGATCGGGGTGCCTCCGGAACGCTGGATGCCGGTATTCATGTAGGCCTCGTTGTCGTAACAGACATAAATCACGTCTTCATTTCTCTCTGCAGCGGCAGACAGCGCCTGAATGCCGATATCAAAGGTGCCGCCGTCCCCGGCCCAGCCGACTACACAGATATTGTCCATACCTCTTTTCCGGTAGGCGGCTTTCAGCCCCGAGATTGTTGCCCCGGTGGCCTCAAAGGCGGTATGAAACAAGGGGACTTTCATCGATGTCATAGGCCACAGGCCAGGAATAACCGTCCAGCAGGAGGCAGGTATGACCAATGCTGTCGGCATCCCAAGCCCTTTTAAAGCCAGTCGCATCGAAAGGGCGGCCCCGCAACCTGCACAGGCTACATGTCCCGGCGTCATGTACTCTTCTTCAGGGATATCGCGATTGTCAAATCTCTGATTGAGGCTATACATATTTTACTCCTACCCAGATGTCTGCATCCTCCGGAGTTTCACTTTGGGAAGTCCTTTCATAGATATCTCGTATCGTCCCGATATTGATGTCGCGCCCACCGAGACCGGCAATATAACCATAGAGAAGCGGCCTTTCACTGTCAGCAAGCTCGTACAGCGCGCTTCTTATCTCCTGTGCCCAAACCCCTTGAGCCCCCGGCGAAAAATTCCGGTCGATGACCGCTACCTTTTCCTTGTCCCGCAAGGCATTTTTGACTTCATCTGAAGGGAACGGACGAAGCGTCTTTACCTTTAGCATTCCTGCCTTTTTCCCCTCAGAGCGGAGGACTTCCACGGCCACCCGGCCTGTTGAAGCGACTGTCCCCGAACACACAATCACCACCTCGGCGTCATCTGTCAGGTAGCCCTCGACCTGATGGTAATTTCGCCCAAAAAGATTCCCGAACTCCGTATGAGTTTCTGAAATCACTCCCTTTGCCCTTTCCATGTCTCTCTGGATCAGCCATCTAAATTCCATGTAAACGTCACTCATGGAAACAGAGCCGAATGTGCGGGGATTTTCTGGATCAAGCCACATATCTCCTGGATCGAAGGAGGGCAAGAATTTCTGTACCGCTTCTTTCTCAGGAATATCAACCGGTTCAGAAGTATGAGAAAGCCAGAAGGCATCCAGGATCACCATTGCGGGGAGGCGGACAGTTTCCGCAATCTTAAATGCCATGATTGTTGTATCCAAAACTTCCTGGTTTCCTTCACAGTAGAGCTGGATACAACCGGTATCGCGCTGTGAGATGGAATCGGTCTGGTCACTCCAGATATTCCAGGGCAGGGCGGGGGCCCGATTGACATTGGCCAGCACCACGGGAACTCTGGCGCCTGTTGCATAGTGGAGCATCTCGTGCATCAGAAACAATCCCTGCCCCGATGTCGCCGTAAATGCCCTTACCCCTCCCATAGAGGCACCGATACAGACAGATAGTGCGGAGTGTTCCGATTCTACGCGAATATAGTCGAAATCTCCGATTCCTTCAGCTTGCATATCGGCTAAAGTTTCTATGATGGTGGTCTGAGGGGTTATGGGATAGGCAGCCACGACCTTGACATCAGAAAGCATAGCCCCGTAAGCAACGGCCTGGTTTCCTGTCAAAACTTTTTTCATTGTAAGACCTTAGCTCTTTTAAAAAACAGACCGGGATGTTTTCAAAAACGTAAATTGTTGCTTTTCATTTTATTCTCTGACAAACTCCATTTTTATCGCCCCTCGCGGACATTCCTGAACACATATCCCACAACCCTTGCAGTAATCCATATCTACCGTATAGCCGTTTCCATCAGGGTCATTCTTGACACAGAGGTCGGGACAGAAGAGATAACAATTCCCGCACCCTGTACACGAACCACAGTTGAAACAGCGGCGGGCTTCAGTAGTTACCTCTTCTTCAATCGGAGATATAACCACATCCTGAAAGCTCCTCGCTCTTTCTTCTGCAGGGATGATCCCGGTTTTCATCCTCGGTCTGCGGTCGAAATAGAACGGGTTTAAATTGCTGTAGTTTACTACCTCCCGGGTTCGATTCCTCTTGGGAAAAGGGACTGTGCTGGTCGTCAGGGAAAAACTGATGTTTTCGGAATCACCCAGCCTGTATGGATCAAGAGAGCTTTTCCCGAGCGGCAACCCTGCTAAGAAGCGGTCAATTCCCACCGCTCCCCTCTTGCCCGAAGCAATTGCATGAGTGACTGTTCGAGGTGTATCGATGATGTCACCACCGGCAAAGAATTTTGAATCTCCGATCCGCCCCATATGGCCGGTTTCTACCCTGTTTCGCTTATATGTGATATGGCGGGGGAGATCTTCTTTGTTGACGTCTTCACCGATAGCAAGAATGAGGGTGTCACAGTCTATGTAGAATGTCTCTCCGGTGGGCACCGGTTGACCCCGATCTGAAGAGTTTGCATTTTTTAATGCGACCTTCTGTAGCCGGAGACCCGCAACGGTTTCATTCCCGCACACTTCTAACGGTACGGCCTGGAAAAGGAATTGAACCCCTTCTTCCCTTGCCATCTTGATTTCCTCGGCATTGGCCGGCATCTTGGCCTCTCTCCTCCTGTAGATGATTGTGACATTGGCGTCAAAACGGCGGGAGACACGAGCACAGTCTATGGCACTGTTTCCCCCGCCGATCACGGCAACCCTTTTTCCTAAAACCGGCTGTCTTCCTAGGTTGACCTCCCGCAAGAATCTCAGGGCGTTGAGTATGCCCTTTTTTTCGATTCCCTTGACCTTAAGGGTAGCCTCACGGTGAGCACCGATGGCGACAAATACCGCATCAAATTGCCTATCGATCTTGTTCCACGAGATATCCTTGCCTACCGTTGTGCCCATCTTAAAATTTAGGCCCATTTGACGGAGCCTGGAAATTTCTCCGTCAAGGATTTCTTTCGGGAGACGATACGAGGGAATACCATAACGCATCAGGCCGCCGGGCAGGGCACTCGAATCAAATATGGTCACATGATAGCCCCAAAGGCGCAGGTAATACGAGGCGGTCAGTCCGGCAGGGCCGGCTCCGACAATGGCGACTTTTTCACCACGTTTCGCACTGTTGTTGTTTACGGTAAGGCCGTGATTGAGACCATAATCCCCGATGTAGCGTTCCACCGAGTTGATGGAGACGGCCTCATCATGCTCTGCCCTGTTGCATTTTGCCTCACAGCCGTGGAAACAGACTCTTCCCGTGATTGCAGGAAAAGGGTTGTCCTTTATTATCAGTCTCCATGCCTCTTCAAACCTGCCGTTTGCGGCAAGATACATAAAGCCTGCAACATCTTCACCCGCAGGGCACTCGTAGCTGCAAGGAGGGATCGAGTCGATAAAGACCGGCCTGGAGAATCTCCAGCTTCCGGTCTTATTTACCGCGCTTGATGTGGTTGAAATGGCGCATAAGGTTGTTGGTACTTTTTGATCAATGTGTTTCATTGGTTTGCTGTCCGTTCATCTGTTGTAGGGGCGACTCATGAGTCGCCCCTACAGCTTACCCGATTCTTCATTCATCATTTACCGCTCGATAGGCTTCTCTGGCCGCTTCGGCGTTGTCTTCCGCATGGGCCGGGACACCTATTTTGATTGCTTTGACCAAGCTTTCGATTGGTACGATACCGAGCGCCCTCGCCACGGCGCCCAGGATCGCCGTGTTCACTATCGGAAACCGCGGGCTGCCGAGATGGTATCTTATGGCGATTTCCGCCGCCGGCACCGTGGCTATCCTGAAGCCTTTGAAAAAGCTTTTAAACTCGACAGCCGATTTGCTGCTGTTTAGGATAACCGTGCCTCCAGGTTTCAGCCCTTTCGTTAAGGGGACTTGATCTACAAGAAGCGGGTCCAGGATGACGATGTGGTCAGGCGCATATATTTGGGTCCTGACCCTGACAGGCCTGTCATCGACCCTGAGAAAGGCGGTAACAGGGGCACCCCTTCTCTCAACACCAAAGGCCGGAAATGACTGGCAATATTTTCCATCTAAGAATACAGCATGTGCCAGGAGCTTTGAGGCAACCACAGCTCCCTGGCCGCCCCGCCCGTGAAATCTTATCTCGATCATCCTCTTACTCCCTGAAGATCGCCCCAGTGCTGGCAGAACTTACCTGCCTGGCATAGCGATAGAGGTATCCTTTCTTGACCTTGTAATCGGGCTGTTTCCAGGCATTTAGTCTGAGATTTAGTTCCTCTTCCCTCAGCTTCAAATTGATGGATCGCGCAGGGATGTCTATCTCTATGGTATCTCCTTCTTCAACAACAGCAATTGGCCCCCCTTCCTGTGCCTCGGGTGAAATATGGCCGATCGCGGCCCCCCGCGTGCCGCCCGAGAATCTGCCGTCGGTTATCAAGGCCACATCTTTGTCTAAACCTGCGCCTGCCAGAGCAGATGTCGGCGAGAGCATCTCCCTCATCCCCGGCCCCCCTTTGGGGCCTTCATAACGAATGACTACTACATCCCCTTTTCTTATGTTTCGGGAAAGAATGGCCGCCATCGCATCTTCTTCGCTGTCAAACACCCTTGCAGAACCGGTATGTTTCAGCATGGAAGGATCAACGGCCGATTTTTTCACAACCGCTCCATCTGGTGCCAGATTACCAAAAAGGATGGCGAGCCCTCCATCCTGCGAGTATGGTGATTCTATGGGTCGGATCACATCCGTGTCGAGGTTTTTGGCAGACGATATGTTTTCCCCTAAGGACTTGCCGGTAACAGTCATCAAATCAGAGTAAAGCAGGCCTTTTTTGTCCAATTCGCACATTACCGCAGGAATACCGCCCGCCCTGTCCAGGTCCTCTAAGTGGGTTGGCCCTGCCGGCGCTATTCTACAGAGATTCGGGGTGCGCTCGCTGATCTCATTAAACAGACGAAGATCAAGATCGACTCCTGCCTCGTGAGCTATTGCCTTAAGGTGAAGGACGGTATTTGTAGAACTGCCGAGGGCCATCTCTACAGTGATCGCATTTTCAAAGGCATGCCTCGTTGCGATATCGAGCGGCTTGATATCCTTTTCTATCAGTTCCATGATCTTTACCCCGGCCTCTTTTGCCAGCCGCCTTCTGGCTGCCATGACCGCCGGAATCGTTCCGTTTTTGGGCAGGCTCAACCCAAGTGCTTCGCTCAAACAATTCATCGAGTTGGCCGTAAACATTCCCGAGCATGACCCAACACCCGGGCAGGCGGCATCTTCGAGCCCGGCAAGTTCGTTGTCATCTATCTTCCCGCTCGATTTTGCGCCTACTCCCTCAAAGACACTGATGAGATCAATCGCCCTGCCCTTCAAGTTGCCCGCAAGCATGGGGCCCCCGCTCACCAATATCGCTGGGATGTTTAGTCTTAGCATCGCCATCATCATCCCGGGGACAATCTTGTCGCAATCGCACACGAGTACTAACCCGTCAAAGGGGTAAGCAGTAGCCATTATCTCAACTGAGTCGGCGATGAGTTCCCTCGAAATCAGAGAATACTTCATCCCTTTGTGGCCCATTGCTATCCCGTCGCAAACACCTATGGTGGAAAATTCCATTGGGGTGCCCCCCGCCATTCGCACACCCGCCTTCACGCAAGCGGCAATCTCTGCCAGGTGCTGGTGTCCGGGAATCACCTCGTTGGCCGAGTTGGCTATTCCTATAATCGGGCGGCTGATCTCCTCGTCGGTGTATCCCATGGCCTTAAAAAGGGATCGATGCGGGCTCCTTTCTATTCCTTTTTTCATCAGGTCCGAACGCATAAGCTCTGTTACCTCCAATTCTGCGGAAATCGCTCGCTCTGTTCGCTCTTTCCGCATTTCGTGTTATTGTATGTACAGCCAGGCAGGGCTAAAGCCGCGCACTGTACGAGCAAGATGTGGCACCGCTCCCTCAGGGCTGCTCAGGCGCTTTGGGCGTTTACAAGTAGGTTTTGTTGCTTATACAGTGCCCCTCAAGCGCTTGCCGATCTCTTGTTGAACCAAATCAATTCCCTCGTAACACTTTAGCTCTTTTAAAAAACAGACACACGGAACGGACAGGCCATCCGA